>CAZFHF010000250.1:0-5107 GCA_964518655.1 uncultured Bacteroidales bacterium
ATCACATCGGAAGGCAGATTATATAAATCTCCGAAATTGTCCGGTATTGTCAGAATATACATTACACCATTTCCGTAACCGGCTTGCAATAACACAGGATAACCATTGCCCTCACTGTTTGCCGTCACAATCTCCCAGCAGTCATTTGTAGGATAAGTAATCTGAGGTATGAGTATATTTTTTTCTGCACTGATAATGGTCCGGTAATCAGTAAACTCATGTGTTAATGCTTTTTTATCCGTACATCTTACTTCTGCAATATCTTCAATACCTTTATTTTGCAATGACTTTAGCAGGCCTGATGTTATAACTACTGTTTTACCGTCTATTAACTGCGCTTTTATTTTATCTGCTATATCATTGTCATGTTTTGCATTTTCAGTCAACAGAATTATGGGACTATCAAATGGAAAATCAGGTGTAATATCAACAGGAATTCCCAGCATACCTATATAGTTTTCAAGAAAATCTTCGCCTGACGAATGGTAAGGTCTGTAAACAGGTATTCCTACAGGATTACCCAGTATATCAAGAAAATCATCCGCCCTTCTTAAAGCATTGCCGGCTACGGGTGCAATATCTGCAGAATATTGTGAAAAGCCCCCGGCATTTTTCAATGATTCAGCCAGGTAATTAAATGAAAATAATGTAACTTCTTTTGGTTTGGCAAATAACGTAAGTGAAATTTGTTCAGAGTAACGATCAAGATACCTGCGTGCAAAAGCATCGATCCACCCCCCTGCATTTTTCCCCGGTTTGACATTTTCAAGGTACCGCATTATCGAGTAACTCTGGTACTGTTGTAAATGCTGTTGTGTATATACAGGATCCCTTGTTTCTGTACCTGTATATATCATGTCATAAATTTGAGGCTCATGCTCCAGATCATATCCAAGATAATGATAGTGTTGATACCAGTTAGGGTACTTAATAATTACCTTAACATCAGGATTCACTTCCCTGGCTGCTTTCAATATAATATTTTCTGATACATCTGTTAATAATCCCATTCTGTAATCTGACCAGCTTCTATCACCCTTCTTTTTAATACAAAGCTCACATTTACAACTTGTAAAAAAGAAGTCATCAAGGATTATTTCATCAAAAAACCGTGCGGTATATTTGACGATCTCCTCAACCTTTTTAAGGTGTTCATCATTGGAATAACAAAAGGTTCTAAATCTATCCGGTTCACTCATTACAAGAGTTATCCCGCCTGAAACCAGAATACCTTTTTTTTGAAAATATTTCTTTGCCTTAATAATAGTCTGCTCTTCAGCAGTTACCATATCCCTGAAAGTCTCAAGGTAAACCTTGTCAATTTTAACATGCTGTTCAATATAATCAACTCTTTCCTTGAGCCAGTTAATATCACTCATGCTATTAACTTCATATACCCTGCAATAAACAGCTGTTCTGAAATTTTTATAACCTTCTGCAAATAATGATTGAGCAAATACGGCTACTATTATTAAACAACTTATAACTCTAATATATTTATTCATTCTTTTAAGATTTTATAATTATTAAATAAATATTATTATTTATCAATAGTCCAAAATATTTCATAGGATTTCACAGTTAAGTATTATAATATAAACCTGTAAAATATACACTTAAATTAAATAAATAAACTTATAATAGTAATTTATTCAAATATTCACTAAATTAAATATTACATTTATATTTAATTGTTATTTCATTGATTAATGAGATTATATCTGCTGGTAATATTGGCAATATTATTGTCACTCAGGGGCAATTCACAGCACGAACTCATGCGTTTCAGGAGGCTGGCAACCAGTGATGGTCTATCACAGAAAACTGTCCTGTGCATACACCAGGATGATATAGGATATATGTGGTTTGGAACGATAGATGGATTAAACCGTTTTGACGGATATGAGTTTAAGATTTTTTATCCTGACCCTGACAATGAATACAGTATTGGTAACACTGTTATTAACCATATATCAAAGAAGAGTGAGGATGAGTTATGGATATGTACTGAAGAAGGCATGTATATTTATAAACAGAAGCATAATGAGTTCCACTTGTTTCCACACCTGAAAGAAGAAGGAATACGATGTATTCTTAAAGACTATGACCATAATCTATGGATTGGGACTTACTCAGGTTTGCATAGATATATCCCTTCTGAGGAAAGGCTTGTCTCCTATTACCACGACAGAAAAAGTGATAGCAGTATAAGCAGTAATAATATACGTTGTCTTTTAAAAGATTCGCACAATAATTTATGGATTGGCACAGATAATGGCCTCAACCTATACAATAGAAACAATAACGCCTTTTTAAGATATCAACATTCCGCTGATCCTTTCAGTATTATTGGTGATGATATCTGGAGCATGATTGAAGATAATGATGGGAGGCTTTGGATTGGAGTGGCGCAGGCAGGACTTGATATTTTCACGAATTCAAAGGAAATCCCTGTGAAAGGCAATTTTTCACATGTTATGAATGGCAGTCCAAGCAAAATATTTATTGACAGCGTCAACAGATTATGGATTGGCATGGGAGGAGGCAAAGGAATGTATATTATTGATCTGGATGATTTTGATCCTTTACAGAAGGTTCGGGCTTTTCATTATACTCACTCAATAAATTACAATGAGAGCTTAAGTGACAATTCAATTCTCAGTTTCTACGAAGATACCTATGGTGACATGTGGATTGGATCTTTCGGTGGAGGTGTAAATTATTACAGCGAAAGAACAAAGAAGTTTAATAATGTCAGTGTGAGTTCAGACAAAAATACATCTATAAGTGCAAATCTTGTTAATTCTTTCTATGAAGAAGCTGATTACCTGTGGATTGGTACTGAATTGGGACTGGACAGGCTGAATAAAAGAACCGGTATTATGGACCATTTTTACCATGATCCTGTTGATCCTGAAAGCATAGGAGCAAATGCTATTTATTCAATAATGAAGGACAGCAGGGGAAACCTGTGGATCGGTTCCTGGAATGGCGGATTAAGCCTGTTTAATTATAAAACTGGAAAATTTAAAAACTTTAAACCTGAGAATAAACCCGGAGAAGTAAAATGGGGCAATGTATTTTCAATATATGAGGATAGTTACGGCAATCTCTGGATTGGTTCAATATATGGAGGATTAAGCCGCTATGATTATGGCACAGGGAATTTGACCCATTATATACATGATGATAATGATCCCGCCAGCCTGTATAATAATTCAGTGCAGCAGGTTTTTCAATCCAGAAGTGGCAAACTGTATATTTGTGTGTATCAGTCTCTTGATTTATATGATTATGAAAATGACAACTTTATTCATTTTACTCATGATGATAAAGATTCAACCAGCATCAGTAAAGGAAAAATATTATCGGTTTTCGAAGACAGCAAAAACAATATCTGGATTGCAACAAATATGGGTTTGCATTTCATGGATGAGAATAAAAAAGAATTTAGGAATTTTAATACATCGCACGGTTTGCCAAATAATGCAATTCAGGGTATTCTGGAAGATAATCACGGCAATTTATGGATAAGTACAAACAAGGGAATAGCAGTTTTTTTTAACGCCGTAAATAAACCACATACACCTGAATTTCGGTTATATGATTCATATGATGGATTATCCGGCAATCAGTTCATTCCAAGATCAGCATATAAAAATGAATCAGGTAAAATGTATTTCGGGACTACACAAGGATATACAAGTTTTTATCCGGATAGTATTGTTGATAATATGAAAAGTCCTTTGATAATATTTACAGATTTCAGCTTGCTGCAGACAGGAAAAAATGAAAAAATAAATGAGATATTAACCACTGATATAAATTATGCAGAGGAAATAAATTTATCCCACAGGCAATCTGATTTTGTCATAAAGTATGCTGCGCTGAACTATGTGGATTCTAAGAAAAACAAGTATAAATACCGGTTGGATGGTTATGAAAAGGGCTGGCACCAGACAGGAAATCAGCGTTCTGCAACCTACACAAACATCCAGCACGGAAAATATACTTTTATGGTTATGGGCTCCAATAATGATGGTATCTGGTGTAAAGAGCCAAAGGTACTGCGTATTATTATCAACCCTCCCTGGTGGAAAACAATAGCTGCCAGAATAGCATTCATTTTGTTAATTATAGTGTTTTTTGTTGTATTATACAGGATAAGGTTTAACCTTCTTGAACAGCAAAAAAAGTTACTTGAAAAGACTGTAAAAGAGCGTACAAACGACCTCCTGGCACTAAATAAGGTTCTTGAGGAAAATCAAAACAAGATAGCAAAACAGAACAAGGAACTTGAAAAACACAGGAATAACCTGGAAATGTTAATCAAGGAGCGGACTGCAGAACTTGAAAAAGCAAAGATCAAGGCAGAGGAATCTGATAACCTGAAATCTGCATTCCTGGCCAATATGAGCCACGAGATAAGAACGCCAATGAATGCAATTATAGGTTATACTATTTTGCTTAATGATAAAAACCTTAGTGATGATCAAAGACAGAGGTATACCGAGATTATAAGCAGCAGTAGTGAATCCCTGCTTGTATTGATCGATGACATAATAGATATATCACTTATTGAAGGAAACCAGCTGGTATTGTATAAAAACGAGTTTAGTGCTGATAAAATTCTTGAAGAGCTTGAAAACTATTACAGGCTTAATAATTCAAAAGGCCTTGATATATTATTTGTCAGGAATAATGAGGGAAAAAACCTTGTTATAAATAATGATGCCGTCAGGTTTCGCCAGATATTAAACAACCTTATTAATAATGCCGTTAAATACACTGAATCAGGAAGTATAAGTTTTGGTTACAGGATTCTTGATAAAAAAGCACAATTCTTTGTTTCTGATACAGGAGTTGGCATTGATCCCGAAGACCAAAAAAATATTTTTAACCACTTTTTCAAAGTTGAGAAAGAGCATAGCAAAATATACAGGGGAACAGGTATCGGACTGGCAATATGTAAGCGATTGTGTGATCTTATGGGTGGTGAAATATGGGTTGAATCCAATAAAAACAAAGGATCTGTTTTTTATTTCACTTTGCCTTCAGGAATATAGATACACCTCATTTCTTATCTATTTTGCCTGTAACCCGTCGG
>CAZFHF010000251.1:0-2508 GCA_964518655.1 uncultured Bacteroidales bacterium
GGTATATAGATGAGATGAAAAAGTTTTTTGAAGATAATAACAGGGACAAGCATTTCTATTATGACCCGACACCCCAGAAATACTATAAGCATTACAAGCATGATAAACCGGGAACAGCTGTAAAGTCTACTGAAATTTAAGCCTGCAGGGCGATGTCAGAGTCAAATTTCTTTAAGGTCAGGATCCTGGCAGTTATATCTTTGCTATTTATTACTCCTGCAGGATTCTATTCAAAGTTTTACAGCGGGCCTTACTTCAACTGGGTTAATAATTCGCTTGGAGGATCATTCTATGAGATATTCTGGTGCCTCCTGGCCCTGTTAATATTTCCGGGATCCAAAACATGGAAAATTGTACTTTCGGTATTTGCTGTTTCATGCCTTCTTGAATTTACTCAACTCTGGAATAACAGCCTTTTGAATTATTTTCGTGGATTTTTTATTGGTCGTACTATCCTGGGAAATTCATTTAATCCCACAGATTTTATATACTATTTTATTGGGAGTGTTGCAGCTTATACCTGGATAATGCTGATAAAAAGGAAAAATCCTGTTCCGGACAGTTAGCGTGTAAGATACATCTTCTTTGCCTGTGAGAGGTCTCCTGACTGCAGCCTGTAAAAATACATACCTTTTGCGACTTTATTGCCGCTGTAATCCATGCCATTCCATATAAGGGTATGTTTTCCCGTCTCAAATTTCCTGTCAGCCAGCTCATATATCTCCTGTCCGAGGATATTGAATATATTGATCTTAACATTCATAGGCCTTGGCACCTGAAAGTTAATCTCAGTGTCAGCACTGAATGGATTAGGAAAGTTCTGATTTAATATGAACTGGTTACCGTACTCGCCATATATCTCAAAAACAGAAAGAGGTGAATCAAAGGACAAATCATCGATAATATAAAATGAGCCTTCATGATAGTCACTGGTACCTGTTGGTCCGCTTATGCTAATTGATATCAGGCAGTAATCAGGTGTTTCTTCTGTGAGGTAACTTATATTTACTGAGAACGGAGTATATGTATATGCCAGGGATTCAATATTTATTGCACCAATTCCAATAGCGCTTGTATCATTAAGCATACTAACATTTATTACCAGTTTATCGCCTTCAACAGGCCCGAACTGGTAATAACCGCTTAATACCGCATGTCTTTCGGCCACAGGAAATCCCATGTCTTCAGAACCTGTGGGAACTGATATTAACGTTGGACTTAATAATGAGAAAGGAGGCGGAGTACCATTATTCAGAACTTCACCATGGATAGCATAATTACCTGAATGGCTATTTGTTGTTTGTGTAACTGTGACAGCAACCCCTTCAATTGCCATAAAAGCCCAGTTATCAGGTACCAGCATTTTTGATACACGTGTCCACTGTTCGAAGTCTGCATTAGGAATCTGAGAATTGGAAATGAAAGGACAAAGAATTAATAGTGTGCAAACAACTGATTTTATTATATTTTTTTTCATCTTATCTCCCCTTTATTTTTCAAATATAACTATATTAAAAAAAGAATTCCAAATATAATATTTTATCAGTCTGAAAATTATTTTGAAATTTGACTTTTTTGCAAATATAACTATTATTTCATATTCTTCTGTAATAAATTGATAAAGATTGCATTTCAGTTGATATATCAATTTTTTTTTATTTTTGAAATGGAATTAAATATTAATCTTGATCATTAATTATGCAACCAAAAAAATTGCTTGTAAAAATTTTTCAATCAGTAATAGCTAGAAGGATTTACTGTATTTCGAGGTATATAATATCAATACTTGGCATTATTTATCTGTTTCTTATAATATTTGCCTTTACTTCGGGGCCTTTCTGGATTTATTACTGGCTTGGGACAAGCAATATCTCATCATATGAAAATACTGAGTATTTTATACTGCTGGGTGGCGGTGGTATGCCTGAAGAATCCAACCTGATGCGCAGCTACATTACAGCAAAAATTGCACATGAGGTCCCGGATGCAAATATCATCATTGCACTTCCCGGAGACACAGGTGATGCCAGGAGTTCAATAAATAAACTGGCCAATGAGCTGATAGTCAAAGGTATTTCATCCGGGAGGCTCATCTATGAACCGCAGGGAACAAATACAAGAGCTCAGGCTTTGAGAATTGCGGAGCTGGATATCCCTGATATTAAAGAAAAGTATGTGACACTGATTACCTCACCCGAACATGTAAAAAGAAGCATACTCACATTCAGGAAAGCAGGCTTTAAAAACGTTAACGGCCAGCCTGCTATTCATATAGCAATTGAATCTGATATAAAGTTCGATAACAAAGATATAGGCGGAAAGAACTATGTTCCTGATGTCGGCAGCAGTATCTCATTCAGGTACAGGTTCTGGACCCATCTTAAATATGAGATCGTTATAATCAGGGAGTTTTTTGCTTTATTCTATTATAAGCTGAACGGATGGATTTGACAAACCAGCAACCAGCAACCAGCAACCAGCAACCAGCAACCAGCAACCAGCAACCAG
>CAZFHF010000251.1:2608-5073 GCA_964518655.1 uncultured Bacteroidales bacterium
AGCAACCAGCAACCAGCAACCAGCAACCAGCAACCAGCAACCAGCAACCAGCAACTAGCTAATATCCTCAATATTATATGGAGTCATCTGGTATACGTAGTAATTAAGCCAGTTGTAATACATCAGGTTAGCATGGCTTTTCCATCTGACTTTCGGCATGTTCTCAGGATCATTCTTTGAAAAATAGTTTTTTGGCATATCAATATCCAGTCCTTTATTTAGATCCCTCTCATATTCTTCCTTAAGTGTTGTGGGATCATATTCCGAATGTCCTGTAACAAAGATCTGCCTGCCGTCTTTGGTCATTACTATAAATATTCCGGCTTCCCTGGATTCTGATACTATAATCAGGTCCTTCACTTTTTCAATATCCTCCCTCCTCACCTCGGTATGCCTGGAATGAGGCGCCTGGAATTCTTCATCAAAGCCTCTGATCAATGGTATTTTAGGATCATTAATTGAATGGTTAAAAATACCGAATACTTTTTTGTCAAGTTCATACTTGGGTATATTATAATAATGCTGTAATCCGGCCTGTGCACCCCAGCAAATGAACATTGCGGATGTGACGCTGTGCTTTGCCCAGTCCATTATATCCTTAAGTTCATCCCAATAGTCCACCTCATCAAATTCAAGCTTTTCCACAGGAGCCCCGGTAATTATCATGCCGTCAAATTTCCTGTTCCTTAATTCATCAAATGTTTTGTAAAACGCCTTAAGATGCTCAATTGACGTATGTTTTGAAATATGATCCTTTGTATGAAGCAATACTATTTCCACCTGCAGGGGAGTATTTGATAACAACCTCAGAATATGAGTCTCTGTAGTTATCTTATTGGGCATCAGGTTCAGTATTACTATCTGCATAGGCCTGATATCCTGATGGGTAGCCCTTGTCTCATGCATTACAAATATATTCTCATCCTGGAGTACTTTTATCGAAGGCAGGTTGTCAGGAATATTTAAAGGCATAGCTTTTTATTTTAAAAAAGGGACAGCGCCCTTTCTGATTTACTATTTATTTTAAAAAAGGGACAGCGCCCTTTCTGATTTACTATTTATAATGTCAGGTGCAAAAATAATAATAAATTCTTATCAGGTTTCAGATTTTAACAATTTTAATTGAAAATACCGGTCTTTTGTTGAAGTCTTTATTGCTGTATATCAGTATATTACAATTTTGGCACTTAATTTGTATATGTAATATCAGGAAGTTGAATATAAAACTCAAGCTCATGAAAAAATTTACAATTATATTGGTAATGTTGTTAATGGCGGCAACTTCATTTAATCAGTCCTCAAGGAGAACTACCAATAGTACGAGGCCGGCCGGAGATGATGAAAAGAAATCATCCACTGAGACCAGGGCATCAGTAAACAGGACAACTACAACTGCAAGAACAACCAGACAACCTGATAAAGTCGTAAATACTAATGTAAAAAGTACAGGTACGGTACAGAGCCGCAGGACCTCTGAAACCAGCAGCAATAATAATAGTGGTGTAAAAACAGGTACGGTACAGAGCCGCAGGACCTCTGAAATCAGCAGCAATAATAATAGTGGTGTAAAAACAAGTACTGTTCAGAGCCGCAGGACCTCTGAAACCAGCAGCAATAATAATAGTGGTGTAAAAACAAGTACTGTTCAGACCCGCAGGACTACCGAGACTAAAAGTTCTGACAACGGTAGTGTAAATAGCACTAGCGGTACTGCCAACACTTCTGTCAGGAGAACAACAAATGGCAGCAGGAACAACAGTTATTCTGCAAATAATAATAATACAGTTAATCCCTCTACCAGGAGAACAGTAAATGTTAACAAGACATCTGACAATTACGCTTCTCCAAGGAAGTACGTTCACAGCAGGCCTGTTAAATACACATATAACCGTCCTGTATATACAAGGGAATACCGTGCAAGGGTTTATCCTTACCGCAGACCTGCAAGTGTAAATATTATATGGACTACAAGCATGAGGTACGATTACTACAGATGGTATCCTTCAATAAGATACTGGTACTATCCTGTGGGATACAGAATCAATACGATATCAGCTTACGATGCATTGTACTACAGAGGTGAAGTGATGAATGTGTATGGTAAAGTATATGAAGTGTTCTATTCAGGGACTACAGATGAGTATTTTCTCTACTTCGGAGCTTATTATCCTTATCACGATTTCACAGTAGTAATACCGGGATGGGTAGCCAGAATATACAGCAACAATCCTGAAAGATACCTCGAGAGAGAGTATATGCTGGTAACAGGACTTATAACATCTTTCAACGGCGAACCTGAAATCGTTGTCAAATCAGCCAGCCAGATTAGAATATATTAGATACGGTAAATTAGATGTTCATAGCTAAGACCCCGGAAATATCCGGGGTTTTTTTATTTGTAAAAAGTGACAGACCAAAAAATAACAAAATCTAATTTGAGTAATCTCAAAATAGATTTCATAGAA
>CAZFHF010000252.1:0-5063 GCA_964518655.1 uncultured Bacteroidales bacterium
AATAAAGTATGCTTATTTTTTAATAAGGGATAAGTTAACAGGTGATACATCAAGTCTGCATTGGCATTTAAAATATCTGAGAAGAAAATTCACAATCCGGGAATATATCTCCGCATTTCTAATATTGAATATCATCTCACGACAATTTCTTAAACTGTTCAGAAAATTAGGGATCGTACCACCCGAGAAAAGTAATGCGCCAAAATTTAAAAAATTTGTCTAGATGCTATTCAATTCTTTACAATTCATATTTTATTTTCCAATAGTTGTAGCATTTTATTTTGCTATTGCTCCTAAGTACAGATGGATATTACTGTTAATTGCCAGCTATTATTTTTATATGTGCTGGAATTACAAATACATTATTTTGATAATTACCTCTACTCTAATTGATTATTTTGCAGGCATTCATATTCACAGAACAAAGATTCAATGGAAGAAAAAATTATTCCTGTTATTAAGCCTTATAACAAATTTCGGGTTGCTTTTTTCATTTAAGTACTTTAATTTTTTTGGTGAGACTTTAAATTTTTTCTTTGATAAATTCAATTTGTTTTACCATCTGCCGGAATTAAATGTGCTGCTGCCTGTAGGGATTTCATTTTATACTTTTCAGACTCTTAGCTATACTATAGATGTGTACAGGGGCGAAAAAGAACCTGAAAGGCATTTCGGATTGTTTGCTCTCTATGTGTCATTTTTTCCCCAACTTGTTGCCGGCCCCATAGAAAGGTCAACAAGGCTATTACCCCAGATGCACCAGCATTTTAAGTTCGACTTCGAAAAAGTAAAGAATGGCCTTCTTCAGATGTGCTGGGGATTCTTTAAAAAAGTTGTCATAGCTGACCGGCTGGCAGAATATGTTAACATGGTTTATAATAATACAGGCAGTTACGACGGAATACACTATATAATTGCAACTGTATTTTTTGCTTTTCAAATTTATTGTGACTTCTCAGGTTATTCAGATATAGCTATTGGTACAGCATCAATCATGGGCTTTGATCTTATGCGTAACTTCAGAAGACCGTATCTGGCTCATAATATAAGTGAATTCTGGAAAAGATGGCATATATCACTTTCAACCTGGTTCAGGGATTATCTTTATATTCCTCTTGGAGGAAACCGAGTAGTAAAATGGAGATGGTATTATAACCTGTTTATTACTTTCTTAATAAGCGGCTTGTGGCACGGGGCTAACTGGACCTTCATAATATGGGGAGCCCTGCATGGATTTTACCTGGTGTCTGCCATCTGGACATCAAATATCAGGAAAAAATTTAATAATGCCATATATGGGAATATGCAGTCATTAAATAATTTTGTCCAGATTATTATTACTGTATTTTTAGCATGGTTTGCATGGATCTTCTTCAGGGCAAATAACATTGGCAACGCCTTTCATATTATTAATAAAATATTTACCCAGTTATTTGCTCAGCCTTTGGAATTCTATTTGCATATAGCCGGTATTGCCATTCTGGGTATTGCTTTAATCGGACTTAATAAGCTTGCAGAAAGAGTTAAGCTAACCGATACATCAAAAAATCTTGTTAAGGCTGGTAAATGGCTAATATGTTTACCTGCTGCATATTTTATTCTAAACGCATGTGTAATATTTCTTAAGTCCACATCAATACCTATTAACCTGTTTAAATTTAAATCTGATTTATATATAGCAATCGGCACAATTGCACTTTTAATTATTATTGAAATACTGGAAGAGAGAATACAGCTTCACAATAAATTGAAATATTTTGCAAAACCGGTAAAATGGTTGTTGCTAATTTCACTTTTATTCTCAATCGTTGTGCTTGGTAAATGGGAGTCAATTGATTTTCTTTATTTTCAATTTTAGGAGATATCGGTATGAATGAAAAACTGCTAAAAGGGTTGATTTATCTTTCAGGGATTGTTTGTCTTTATGCTTTTATTGCCATTAGATCATTGCCTTTGTTTAATCTGGTCATGAAAGAAAAAATGGTCCCTGATTACTGGGATAAAACCAAATATGGTGAACTATATTACTTCAATTTTATAAAATATTTCAAAGAAAATGGTCTCCCCCCGGCCAAAGAAAAATTCCAGTTTTCAGACAAGCAAGCTTCATTGAATGAGGCTAAAATAATAACATTCGGCGACAGCTACTTCGATTTTTCAAGGCATAAGCAATTTCCTGAAAGGCTGGCCGATACATTAAATGTGAAAGTGCATTTTTATCACGGTGACTTCCCCCTTGCCGTTTTTGCAAAGAACAAATTCAAAAACAGGGAACCTAAAATACTTCTCTATGAACGTGTTGAAAGATATATACCATTTGCATTTAATAAAGAAAACACCCCGTATTACAATGTTGATACAAGGTCGAAATTGAGGAAGGATATTGCAGGTATCAAAGACGAGATTTTTTATGCAAGGACTGAAGAATTGCTGGATGCTCTCATTAAGAGAAGCATCTTTTCATCAGGAATTTATTCATTTATAGCTACATTAAAGTTTAAATTGTTCAAATATATATCTCCACTCACTCCTGTATACACTCTGGATAAAGACAGGCCCTGGTTATTTTATTATGATCAGACTAACGGCGAAGAAACGAGTTTTTATTACCATCATTCCGACAGTCAAATGAATAATATCTGTAACAATATGGCTGATCTGGCCGCTAAGTTAAAAAAGGAATATAATATTAGGCTTATTTACTTACCTTTACCTGCAAAGTATACCTTAAACCATAATGTTGTGAATAATGATGAATATAATAATTTTTTGCCAAGGCTTTATGAAGGGCTTGCGCAAAGAGGTGTTGAGTTCATTGATGTGTATGATGATTTGAAGAACTCAGATGACATATTATACTATGGAACCGACAGTCACTGGAATGAAAAGGGAATCAGAATAACTTTAAATAAAACTCTGGAATATTTTAAAAATGATTCTACTTTAAGTAAGTATTTTTAGACAATTATAAGTAAATTATTATAAAAAATATTAAAATTATGAAAACCGTAATATTAGCAGGAGGATACGGAACAAGAATAAGCGAAGAAAGCGGAATCCGGCCCAAACCCATGGTGGAAATCGGTGGCAAGCCTATCATCTGGCATATAATGAAAATATACTCCCATTACGGACTCACTGATTTTATAATTTGTTGTGGCTATAAAGGATATGTTATAAAAGAATATTTCTCAAATTATTTTCTTCATATGTCAGATATTACTTTCGATTTGCAAAATAATAAAATGAAAGTTCATGTCAAGAAAGCAGAACCCTGGAAGATTACGCTAGTTGATACCGGAGAGAACACAATGACCGGAGGAAGAATTAGAAGGATAAAGGACTATATTGGTGATGATACTTTCTGCTTAACATATGGCGATGGTGTAAGTGATGTAAATATTACAGAAGAAATTGAGTTTCATAAAAAGAATAATGTACTGGTTACACTGACTGCAGTTCAGCAACCCGGGAGATTCGGAGCTTTTATGCTGACTTCGGATAACAATTTAATCAATAGTTTCCGTGAAAAACCAAAGGGTGACGGTTATTCAAATGCATGGATAAACGGCGGTTTTTTTGTAGTTGAACCTGCAGCGATTGATTATATTACAGATGACCGGACAATATGGGAGAGGGAACCTTTGGAAATACTGGCCAAAACAAAAAAACTGGCTGCATTCAGGCATGAAGGATTCTGGCAGTCCCTTGATACTTTAAGAGATAAAAATGTACTGGAAAATTTGTGGAATTCAGGAAATCCGCCTTGGAAGTTATGGAGCGGGGACTAATTTCAATTATAATCATAAGCAACTTAACATAATATGAAAATTTTAATTACTGGAAATTTGGGTTATGTGGGATCGGAATTAACCAAATCTTTAAGAAAAGCATTCCCGGAATCAACCTTGATTGGATATGATATGGGTTATTATGCCAAATATCTCACAAACAACTTTTTAATACCGGAGGTATACCTTGACAGCCAGATCTATGGTGATGTATGTGAATTACCGGCTGATATCCTTAAAGATGTCGATACAGTGGTTCAGCTGGCAGCGATTTCAAATGATCCCATTGGCAACAAATTTGAAGAGGTTACTTATAAAGTAAATCACAGAGCCGTTGTTGAAATAGCTGAAAAGGCAAAAAAACAGGGAGTGAAAAATATCGTATTTGCTTCAAGCTGCAGCGTTTATGGATTTGCAGAAGAATCGGAACGAACTGAACAGTCAGAAGTCGGTCCCATTACAGCCTATGCAAAATCAAAGGTCTATGCCGAAAGAGATCTGGAAACCCTGGCAGCTGATAATTTTAAAATTACATGTTTGAGATTTGCAACAGCATGTGGAATTAGTGACCGCCTGCGGTTAGATCTTGTTTTAAATGATTTCGTTGCAGGTGCCCTGACATCGAAAGAAATTACTATTCTAAGTGACGGCACACCATGGCGCCCGCTTATTAATGTGAAGGATATGGCCAGAGCAATAATATGGGCTCATCTGAGAAAACCTGAAGAAGGAGGTAATTTCTTAATTGTAAACACCGGAAGTAATGAATGGAATTACCAGGTAAAAGATTTGGCAAGACATATAAATGATATTCTGCCTGAAATAAGAGTTGCTATTAATAAGGATGCTCAACCGGACAAAAGATCTTACAAGGTTAATTTTGATTTGTTTAACAGACTGTCCCGGGATTACCAACCGGAATATGATATAAATACAACTATTAGAGAGCTAATAGAAGGATTGAATGCTATTGATTTCAGGGATAAGAATTTCAGAAAATCAAAATTGATGCGTTTGAATGTCATAAACGAATTGATTGAAAAGGGCATTATTGACAGTAATCTTAAATTCAGAAAATGAGATTTATTGAAACACCTCTTAAAGGCTCATATGTTATTGAACTGACACCGTTTAAAGATCACAGGGGACTGTTTGCCAGGACCTTCTGCAAAAAAGAATTTTTACAAATTAATCATGTCAAAGAATTTGTACAATTCAATTATTCCCTGACGATAAAGTAGGGATCGATCAGAGGGATGCACTATCAGGTAC
>CAZFHF010000253.1:0-5045 GCA_964518655.1 uncultured Bacteroidales bacterium
ACGAGATGGACTACTGTGACTGGAGTTCAGACGTGTGCTCTTCCGATCTGGAAGCTACCAGATTAAGAGTTTTTTCCTTTCCTTCCTCACCTTCAAGCAGGAAAATGCCTCCCTGGTTAGCAGATAAATAATCAATCAGGTTTTTAATAAGATTATATGACAGCTTTTCTATATTATTATTATCTGTTCTAAGGATATCATTAAATTTAACAATGCCTTGTGTTGTCCAGCTTCTGATATCATCCTCAACTTTCCTTTTATTTTCTTCTTCACGCGAGGTTATAAGACTATTTTTCATTTTTTCAAGTGATACTCCTAGCTTGTCATTATCGCTGTATGCAACAAATTCATTTTCAAATTTTCCCTCCCCGAGATTAATTGCAAAATCTGAAGCCTCATGAATTCTGTGCATTATCTTATTTGCAGCTTCTGTAGTATTTCCCAGCTCATCATATTGTGAGTTTTTTAACTCTTCAAATGTCTCACCCTTTGCCAGTGTAACTAAAGCATTGTTTATTTTATTCAGCCTGTTTGATATCTTTTTACCATATAATCTTCCGGCAAATGATGATAAAACGATTAAAAACAATCCAATAATTATCAAATAATACAAAAAACTCCTGGCTGGCCTCAGCAATTCCTTTTTACCTGCCTGCGCTACTATAATCCAGTTCAGCCCCTTTATGTCCAGAGGTGAATAAGCACATAATATATCGTCCCTTGTTATATCTTTATATGTTCCCTGTCCCTCATACCCATTGCTTGCACCGGACATTAATTCCTTGCTTATATACTGTATAAGTGCAGAAGCAGAATACCTGTCAAGCTTTTCTACAGTTTCAATGTTTGCCTTTGCCTCCTTTAATAATTTTATGAATCCTTCCTTATCATTTAATAATCTCGTATCATTATTCCTCAGGTATCTGTCATTACCAATAATATTAATGCTGTAAGATTCATTTGAGGCAACATTTTTATCAGATCCTGCCACGTATAACAAATCATCAATATTTCTGGCTGAAAGCTGGAATACAAGAACGCCAATCTTTTCTGATCTGTCATAAACAGGTGATGCAATAAAGAAAGAAGGCTCCAGATTTGAGGGATAGTAATGTTCAAGATCAACTATTATCGTAAAGCCCGAATTAACTGCTGCTGCTGCATATTTGTATGCCTCTGAAAGATTACTGTTGTTATGGGCGTCTGTTATAAGATTGGTTGAAAAATCTATTTTTTTTCGAACTGAATATACTATATCGCCTGATGTATTATCAATCAGATAAATATCAGAGTATTTAAACCTGGTCATTATATTTCTGAAAAACGGATGATACTCCGCATGGGTATCGCCATATGAACTCGCATCGGCATCAGACCTGTTCATTAAGTGTTTTTGATCCGCAGGTTTATTGTTCTTTACAATATAGAGATATTGAAGGAGCTTTCCGTTATTGTTACCGGGAATAAAATGTTCAGCATCTATATCAATTTCCAGCTTATCTCTTATTTCCGGAAGAAATTCTGTTTCGTAATAGTTGGTCAGTATTTTTGACATGCTTTCTATTACACTGGAAGATGAATAATAATCATCCCTGGCAACTGATCTGAAAGCATTTTTAAAATCTGATACTGCATTTATTACTACTTCATTCTGGGATAATACTCTAATCTGGTTCTGAATTTCATCAAAATATGACTCTATATGTTGCTTTTTAGCTTCCCCGACATTTGCAAGCTTATCAAAAGATGTACTTATTATTATTCTTTTATAAGAGGTTAATCCAATAATACCAAGTAATAAAACAGAACCGGAAACAACAACTACTAATAGAATTTGAATTTTACCTCTCAGGCTATATTTTCTTGGATCAAGATTTTTAAACAATGATCGAATTCCTTTTTTGTCTTCCTGACGATCGTCGTTTTTATCCATAGATTTAATTTTTATTTATTTACCTTAATTCCTGAAACCTATTTTATTTGACAAAAGATTAAGATCCTGATGTTTTTGTTTATTTTTTGTCAATTTAACAAAAAAAAATGAATTTTTCAGATAATAATACTTATGTAATTATACTGTTATAATATTACCTGGCAAAAAGTCTCCGGCGGCATTAATTGGATCCCCGTCCGCTGGAATTAACTTCCATTCCGCTGAAATCGCTGAAATAATTCATGCATGTATCTCTCCAGATCACTGCATCTTTATAATGTTTTGCAAGTTTGTTCTTTACATGAATATAAATATCCTGATCAATCTTTCCTTCGAGCTTGTCCCAGTCAGATACCATATTGCTCACATAATCAGTTCCTTTGAAGTACCTGAAGCAAAGTTCATCCCATAATGTACGGCCTGATTTCATTTTATAGTTCCAGTCAACATGATGAAACCACAGCAGGTATTTTTCAGGGCAGGTATTTATATCGTCAAACTCTTCTTTAAGGGGAGAGAAGTATTGACTTGTTGCATCACTCCCTTTTGTAGTCCTGTCAAAACCCAAACCTGCGCTGTCAGCACGATGATAATATACTGATGTCCAGTCAGGTCTGCTTCTTGAAAAGCCGGGCTGCGGCCCGTAATGAAAGCCTGCCTGCATAATATGATGCAGTCCCAGAGGTGTCATGTAATTAACACATGCTTCCCATGAACCCATCATCATTGGTTTTATTACATTAATTACTTCTTCTTTATTACTTATAGTCATTCTGATCCATTCATCAGCAATATCTTCGGAAGTCCGCGTATGATCCCATGCCAGGGAACCAAAAGCATACCAGTTTGCCTGGGCAAAAAGATGCCCGCACCAGTTACTGTCACTGCCGGTATTCGCCACACCGGCTATTCCTGTCATGCTGTAATCATGTAATGTGCCGTCAACAATTTTTGCAAGTTCTGATCCCTGTCCTTTTGCATATGTGTCGAACTGAAAATACTCCTTCCACATAGGTGCCAGAAACACAAGATGAGTGGAATGCCCCAGGTACTCCTGTGTAATCTGCAGTTCAAGCATCAGTGGAGTTTTGGGCATAGATCCGAATAACGGCTGAACAGGTTCCCTGGGTTGAAAATCAATAGGACCGTTCTTTGCCTGTACAAAGACATTAGGATGAAATTTCCCGTCCAGCGGAACAAACTCTTTATATGAACGCTTGGCGCGATCAGGATCAACATCAGGCACATAAACAAATGCACGCCACATTACTATTCCTCCATATGGCTCCAGAGCTTCAGCCAGCATGTTTGCCCCGTCAGCATGTGTCCTGTCAAAATCCTGCGGACCGGGCATGCCTTCAGAGTTTGCTTTAACAAGAAATCCTCCGAAATCGGGAATCAAACCGTATATCTCTTTTACCTTATCTTTCCACCAGGTCCTGACATCTTCATTCACAGGATCTGCTGTTTCCAGATCACCAATCCCTCCTCTCCTGTCATTTAAAGCTGCAGGTTTATATGGCGAAGAAAAGTTTATTGAGAGATAAAGCCTTATTCCGTAAGGCCTGAAAATATCGGCAAGGGCCTTTACCTTTGCCAGATACTCAGGTTTAAGAATAGCAGGATTTGCATTAACATTGTTTATAATCGTGCCGTTTATGCCAATTGACGCGCATGCCCGCGCATAATCCCTGTACCTCTTATCAATTGTACCGGGGAGCTCATCCCACTTCCAGAGCGACTCCCCTGCATAGCCGCGTTCAACAGTCCTGTCAAGATTATCCCAGTGATTTAATAATCGATACTGAATCTTTGGTCCGGAAACAATATTTATTTCTGTTATGCTTTGTTGTGTCTGAATAAGTTTTAAGAAATGGAAAGTCCCGTATAAAAGCCCTATATCAGTTTTTGAAGCAATAACAGTAGCAGCATGATTATTTATCGTTACTGATGAAATAATATAACCTTCATTGCCTAAAGTATCAAGTGCTGAAGAACAATCAAGCTGTTGAATGAATCCTGAACCATCAGGAGTACCTATTACCAGCGCTCCGCCATTTTTAACTGTTTCCTCTACAGGTATATCCTGACCAAGCAGATTATCCATCCCCCGTTTTATCTCCTCCCTTATTATCTGCATTGTCTCCGAAGTTCCCTGCAATACTATATGAGAGATATTTTCCCGGTATTCTTCCAGTTTTAAAGTATCCTCTGTTTTCTTATACTTCAGCCACAGATCATAGCCACTGTCAGCCTGGCTTTTGCAGCTGATAAAACCTGTTAATAACCAGAATAACAATATAGATTTAATAGAGTAATAAATATTATGCTTTATCATGATTATAAAGATTTACCGGTTTGATTTACATGTGCTAATCAAAAATAACAAAACATACGGTAAATGAAAATGATAATTACTGTATTACAGAAAAAATAAAATAATTACAATAATTAATACTGTCTTTGGTTATCTATTTTTTATTTTTGCTTTTTATTTTTTTAGTAAAGATTGTCTTATAACAGAATATGTCAAACAGGGATACAGGGGAAAAATTTATTGGTGTATTAAACAGACTGTCCAGGCATACAATGCTGACAGCTTTGAAGGTATCTATTGGCAAGCCTTCACTTGCCATGTTCATGCTTAAAAGCATATTCAGGCTGCGAACAGCAAAGAAAAGAAGAGAATTCTGGAAGAAGAAAAACGTACATGTCCCCCCTTTCATTATTTTCAGTATTACCAGCAAATGCAACCTTAATTGCAGGGGATGCTATGCACAGCTTCTTCCGCGCCGGAAAGAAAGCGAGATCAGTGCCGGTAAATTTTTGAGTATAATCAACCAGGCATATGATCTGGGAGTATATATGATATTCCTGGCAGGCGGAGAACCACTGATGCGAAAAGATATACTGGCAATTACCAGGGATAACAGGAACATTATCTTTCCGGTATTTACCAATGGTTTGTTATTGAATAATGACCTTATAAATACATTTGAAAAACAAAAGAACATTATCATTCTTCTGAGTATGGAGGGCGACCGGGCAGAAACAGACGGAATCCGGGGAGAAGGTATATTTGATAATATCAAGAGGACAGCAGAAAAATTAC
>CAZFHF010000254.1:0-5042 GCA_964518655.1 uncultured Bacteroidales bacterium
CTGTAATGCCAGGCATCATAATATCAAGTAACACAACATCAGGTGGTGTGCTTTGCAGAATATCAAGGCATTCATTGCCGTTGGCAGCAGTAGTAACCAGGTAACCTTCCTCTTTAAGCAAGCCTTTGAGAAAGAAAATATTTGCAGGTTCATCATCAACAACTAATACTCTGGAATTTAAATATTTTTCCATATGTGTTTAGTATTTTGATATAAATGAGAATTTATTTCACAGGTTTTATACTTCTGAAAAATTAGCAGGTAAGTTCACTGTAAAGGTTGTTCCTTTATTCAACTTACTTTTTACATCAATTTCTCCGTTTAACAGTTTTACAAGTTTGCTTGCAAGCGCAAGTCCTATTCCCGCACCCCCATATTTTCTTGATGTTGTGCCATCAACCTGAGTAAACTTTTTGAAAATATCCTTTAAATGCTCTTCATCGATGCCCACCCCGGTATCCGTAACTTCAAAACATATCTTACTGTCAAGCGTTGAAAATTTAATGGTAATGCTTCCTTTTTCAGTAAATTTCAAAGCATTTTCAATAATATTGATAAGTATCTGATATATTTTATTTTTATCATTATGGATTACTTCCGGCAATGGTTTAACCTTTTCAATAATTATATCAATAGGCTTATTATTAAGAGACGCTTTTACAAAATTTTCTATGTCATTAATAAAATCATTCATTGAAAATTGTGTAACATCTATTTCCTGCTTTTTCCTGAATTCGAATAAACGCTCTATTAATTTATACAGTCTTTCTCCACTGGAATTAATATGTTTTAATGCTTCTTTTTGATCATTACTCAGGTTTTCTGTGTTGTATTTAACGAGACTTCGTGAGATACCTATAATAGCATTTAGTGGAGTACGCAATTCATGATTTAGATTATCAATAAACTCGCGCATGGTTTTATTTGCCTCTTTAGCTTCTTTAGCTTTAAGAAGCTCTTTCTCTAACCTCTGTTTTCTTGTTATATCTCTGATGAAACATACTGCATGCCAGGTTTTTTCAATATGAAATGATGAAATTGACAGCTCTATAGGGAATTCAATTCCATTTTTTCTTTTTGCCGTCAGTTCAATTATGTTGTCAATAACACTGGCTTTTTCGGATTCAATAAATTTTTTAAGATGATCCGGAAGGCTGTTACGGTATTTGCCGGAAGAGAACAAAGAATGAAAGGTCAAATCCTGAATCTCATAACTGTTGTATCCGAATATTTTCTCTGCAGCAGGATTCCAGTAGGTTATTCTGTGATCTTTATTAAACACAACAATGGCATCAAATGCAACCATTGATATATTCTTAAATCTTTTTTCACTTTCCTCCAGCTTGTTATTGGTTTTTCTCAGCGTTTCGATCAGATTAAAAAGTCTCTTTCTTTGAAGGTGCAGGTCAATAAATACTTTTACTTTAGCAATGAATATTGATTGATTTATAGGCTTAATTATAAAATCAATGGCTCCTGATTCCAGGCCTTTAATCTTATAATTATCGTCTGTATATATACCTGATACAAAAATTACCGGCAATCCTTCATTTCCTTTGATCTGCCTGATTTTTTCGAGTGTTTCAAAACCATCCATTTCAGGCATCTGTACATCAATTATAGCTAGTGCAAATTCGTGTTTCTGCACTATTGAAATGGCCTTTTTGCCTGAATTAGCAGTTATTGTTTCAACATTCAGATCTTCAAGGATGTCTTCTAACAATAAAAGGTTCCGATCAATATCATCAACCAGTAATATTTTTATTTTGGAATTTTTCATCAACACGAAATGCCATGTATATTAAAATTACAAAATATTTTGCACGAATAAAAAAATAATATAATATCACTTATATAATTATCTTGTCAGGATTCAGTTTTAATAGCTTTATATCATTTAGGCTTATTGGCTTGCTGCTGCAGATATGTCCGGTATATCCTTTTAGTTGTGTTATCTTTTTGAGATACCATTTAGTATTTGAATATTTAACATAACCGGAATTATTGTCAATTCTAACTTCTTGCAGACTGATTGTCAATCCCCGGCCATCTGCCTTAACGATACTTTCTTTTTTAGTCCACAGCTCAAATAAACTGGTGACACTATCATTTGCATTACTAATCATCCTGAATTCTTCCGGGGAGAACACTTTTTTAAAGTGATTCAGTCTGACAGGTCTGATTTTTTCGATATCTATTGCCACAGTGCAATCCAGTGATCCAACACATGCAACAAGTTCGCCGGAATGTGATATATTAAAGCTTAACTGATTATCAATAAATGGTTTTGAAAACTCATTTCGGGTAATTTTTTTAATATTATCAGTATTGTAATCAAAATATTTAAATATTTCTTTTATAAGAAGTATTCCTGATACATAGGCATACCGATCATTTGATATCCTGTATTTATTTACCTCATTATGAAATATTGATGGAATTAGCTGTAATAGTCCGGAATTGTCCTGGTATACTTTTTTGAATTCGTTGATATTACAATAGAATGCTTTGATCATTAATTATAAAGTAATATGATAAAAAACAAACTTATCTTTTATAAGTTTATCCAACTTATAAATTTAGTATATTTGGCTAAATTAAATCGCACTTGTATGGAGATCTCACGAACATTTGACCTCCTTGAAAAGTATAAAACAATCTATTCTCATAAACAGGATGCTTTGTCAGGCAAAGAGATGGGATTCTGGAAGAAGTATTCTGCCCGCGATTATGCATATTATGCAGATAATATCAGTTATGGCTTACTGGCACTTGGTTTGAAAAGGGGGGATAAGGTTGCTACTATTTCAAACAACCGTCCTGAATGGAATTTTATGGACATGGGTCTGAGTCAGGCAGATATCATTCATGTACCAGTTTATCCTACTATAAGCATAGATGATTATAACTTTATTCTTAATCACTGTGAGCCCAGTCTTATTATTGTTTCTGATAAGACTTTATTCGAGAAGGTGAGACCAATAGCGGATAAGATGCCTTCAATAAAAGGTGTTTACAGCTTTAATAAAATTAAAGGAGTCAAGCATTGGATGGATATAGCGGAGCTGGGGAAGAAAAATGAAAATATGCAAAAAGAAAAGCTGAAACAAATAAAAGAAGATATTAAAAAAGATGACCCTGTTACTTTGATATATACATCAGGAACAACCGGTAATCCCAAAGGAGTATTGCTTTCACATAATAATATTATCAGTAATATTAACTCCATATGCACGGTGTTCCATTTTAATGAAAATGATAAAGCGTTAAGTTTTCTTCCTATAAATCATGTTTTTGAAAGAACGGTAAATTATTATTATCAATATAGCGGATTAAGCATATATTATGCAGAAAATCTGGGAACAATAGCAGATAATATTCGTGAGGTTAAGCCGAATTTATTTGTTACTGTCCCAAGGCTCCTGGAGAAGGTTTATGATAAAATAATTAGTAAAGGCAGGGATCTTAAAGGGATAAAGAAACGGATATTTTTCTGGGCAGTAAATCTTGGTTTAAGATTTGAATTAAATAATAAAAATGGCTGGTTCTACCATCTCAAACTAAAAATTGCAGATAAGCTGATATTCACAAAATGGAGGGATGCCCTTGGAGGCAATATTGATTTGATAGTATCCGGGGGGGCAAAATTACAGCCCCGGCTGATAAGAATATTCAATGCCGCAGGAATGACTTTAATCGAAGGATATGGATTAACAGAAACATCTCCTGTTATTGCTGTCAATATCGTTTCAACAAATGAGGTAAAAATAGGAACTGTTGGACCCCCTTTGAGCGGGGTTGAGGTGAAAATCGCAAATGACGGGGAGATATTGTGTAAAGGTGATAATGTGATGCTGGAATATTATAAGGAACCGGAATTAACGAAACAGGCTATTGATAACGAAGGGTGGTTTCATACAGGTGATATTGGCATTCTGGAAGATGGCAAATATTTGAAAATCACTGATAGAAAGAAAGAGATATTTAAATTATCAAGCGGCAAGTATATAGCTCCGCAGGTTATAGAGAACAAGCTGAAAGAATCGGTTCTTATTGAACAGATAATGATTATCGGGGAGAATCAAAAATTTACCAGTGCAATTATTCTGCCTGATTTTCTTTACCTGCATAACTGGTGTACAAATCATGGTGTTAAATACAGTGATAATAATGAGCTTATACAGAATAGAGCTGTTATTGAAAGGATACAGCAGGAAGTAAATAGTATGAATAAGCAACTGGGACTTTCAGAACAAATTAAAAGATTCAGACTGGTGCATGAAGAATGGAGCCCGCTGTCAGGCGAACTATCACCAACTCTTAAACTAAAACGTAAATTCCTTCTTGAAAAATATAGCGATATAATAATGGATATTTATTCAGTTGACAGCACTAACGGATTATAGTTGTCAGATGTTAACTACCTTATGTTATTTTAATATTATTTCTTTTCGACAACAACAATAATCCGATAAAGGTCAGTAATCCGTTAATTATTAGTATCTCAAATCCAAATACATAACCATTAAACCATTGCTCAGCATTGATACTCAGAATATAGCAGATTGCAGGTGAAATAACTGCTATTAACGGAACCCATTTGTCTTTTACTTTAAATCCCGTAAACATTCCGAAGCTGTATAATCCCAGGAGCGGACCATAGGTATATCCTGCCAGAGTGAATAAGGAGTTTATCACACTGTCATTATTCAGTAAGCGAAATATTATTATTGTTACGAACAAAACAAGGGAAAACCCGATATGTATCAGATACCTTGTATGAACCCTGTTTGAGTTCTCATCAAATCCCAGAAAATCTACACAAAACGATGTTGTTAATGCTGTAAGTGCTGAATCAGCACTTGAGTAAGCTGCCGCAATCAGTCCGAGTATAAATATTATTCCTGCAACCGGAGGCAAATAATTCAATGATAAAAAGGGAAATATTTGATCAGTTTTTGCACATTCAAAGGCTCCTGATGCTGTATTAAGTAGCTCAATAGGGCAGCTTTTTACTACTTCGGGTTCAACAAAATTCTCAA
>CAZFHF010000255.1:0-5041 GCA_964518655.1 uncultured Bacteroidales bacterium
AATTGTCAATAAATGTTGGCGAACCGGTAGGATCAAATGAACTGCCTGTATGAATTATATCAGTCAGCGATGAATCAGAATACCATGTTACTTCTCCGCCGGAAGTGGAAAGCGCAAGATTTATGGGATTACCTACACAAAACTCTAAGGATGGATTGATAATAACCGGGGGAGTAGTAATGATTTCAATTAACGCAGTGGTTGTTATTGCCTCATTATCGCCATCAATAGTATCCAGGGGAGGGATGCTGTCAAAAGGATTATTATCATATGCATTACATATGTTCCAGTTGCGCATTGTTATCTCAAAAATATCTCCTGCAACCCCTCCTGCAGGGGCACTAATAAACCAGCTAATCTGGTTTGGGCCGTCTGCAGGTACATCGATCTCAACAATCGGTCCTGCAACCGGCCCTAAAGAATTCCCCGATGCATCTGTTAATTGATAAGTGTTGCCCATGCCATTGCTTACAGAAACGTCAGGAATTCTTTCACCAGAAATCGTCGTGGTTCCATATATAAATTGTACCCACCTTGTTATGCGGTTAGGTTTATCAGGCTCAATACCAATGTTGCAATTAAAAGCAGAATTATCTTCAAATGTCATATTTACAATATCTTCGCCTTCACAGAACTGAGCGACAACAGGATCAGTAATTATCATCCCTCCATTTTCATTGTCCCTTGCCCAGGCGCTAAAAGTCTGTTCCTGCCTGCTGCTGCTTGTACACACCTCCCCGTCATATACAACATATGCTTCAGCTGTATATGAACACTCACTTGAAGGAGGATAAGTATGTGTAACTGAAGCCGTGAATACCGTATCGCCAACGGATATAGCAGGTAATTGTGTTGTTGCGCCTGTTCCGTCATTCCAGATATAGAGGATCTCTACCTTATCAGGATTCATTGGCACAATAAACTTGTACCGTACATCCATAGTGAGATTAACCGGAGCACAAACACTACTGGGACTCTGACCACTGTAATTGTCAGTAATTAAGGCACATTGATTATATGCGCTTTCGGCAGCAAGTGATATTAGTATTGCCAGTCCAGCCAGTAGTTTTGTTAATTTGCGCAACATGAGATAAATTTTTTATTTCCACCAAAGTCCTGAAATTTTTGACTAATGAATTCTGACAGAAATAAATTTTAACTGAAAAACTAATTTTTATTGTTCTTGCTTAGGGGTGTTCTGAAGGGTTGCAGAAACTGTAACAGGTTTATTATCTGGTCTTTGTAATTAATATTAAATGAAAGACGGTCGTGGATTATACGAACAGGGAAAAAAAACGTTACAGATTTTTTACTAATGTTGCAGCCGCAGTGGTTATTTAAGAGAAGATAAAATTTCAAAATATTAAATGGTTACTTAATATTTTTGAGTGGAGCAGAATAAAAAGATTAATCATTCAACCATAATCTTTTCAGTAATAAGTGAATTGTTATTAAAATTTACTCTTATTAAATATATTCCCTTGTTAAGTTGTTGAAGATTCAGGGTTGCTTTTATTGTTGCCGGCATAAATCTCTTTTGAAAGACAGATCTGCCGACAATATTCAATATCTCTATTTCATCAAATTCAATATCTGAAGTTACAGTTACTATGTTGCTAACAACCGGATTAGGGTATATAGAAATATCTTCCGGGTTCATATAACTGGCATATACTATAGTATCATTGTTATCATAAAAAATATCCGTTGTTGACAAGGCTTTAATATTTATAACAACTGAGCTTGCTGTCAGAACTATACAAAGTAAAAGTATTTCTTTCTTCATGTGTTTATTTTAAAGTTCACACAACAAAAATTATACCGTAAACTTGCTATAACATTCCCAATTCCAACAATGCCTCATCTGACATCATAGATCTGTTCCATGGGGGATCAAATACCAGATTAATATTTACATCCTTTATGCCTTCTATTGATCCAATACTCTGCTTAACTTCCATAATCAGCTGATCAGCCATCGGACAGTTTGGAGCGGTCAGGGTCATAGTAATTTCAACTGTATCCTTTTCATTAATATTAATATCATATATCAATCCGAGATCATAGATATTTACCGGAATCTCAGGATCATATATCTGCTTTAATACCCTGACTATTTCTGTTTCCGGCTGTAACAATGGTTTATTCTTCATAACAATTATAAAAACTAACGTAACAGCAGTGAATTTATTGCCTATTGCTCTTTATACTTTGCATTATATGCAACAGCATAAAGCTTCATTTGTTTAATTAATGCCAGAAGTCCGTTTGATCGTGTGGGTGATAGATTTTGCCTTAATCCTATTTTATCTATGAAGTAAAGATCAACGTTAATTATTTCCTTTGGAGCCTGCCCGGAGAGAACACGAATGAGCAAAGCAATTATACCTTTGGTAATAATTGCATTGCTTTCGGCAGTATAATTTATTATGCCATCTTCATATTCTGCATATAACCATACTTTCGACTGGCATCCGCTAATCAGATAATCGTTGGTCTTATATTTAGGGTCAATAAGAGGTAAATTTCTGCTTAATTCAATTAAGTAATTATACTTATCCATCCAGTCATCAAATATCCCGAACTCTTCAATAATCTCATCCTGAATTTCTTTAATAGCTTTCACTGTTTTGCGTTTAGAGAATTTAATAAAGTTATTTTCATTCTGTTCTCCGTGGTTTTCAAATATATATCATTTGGATAACATGGTTTTTGTTTTGACAATGGCTTCACAGAGGATGTCAATCTCCTGCTTTGTATTATATAGTGCAAATGATGCCCTGATTGTACCATCGATATTATAATGCTGCATCACAGGCTGGGCACAGTGTGTTCCTGTTCTAACCGCGACTCCCATCTTATCAAATATCATCCCTGCATCATACGGATGAATCCCGTCAATATTAAATGATATTATTGAAATTTTATTTTTAGCTCTTCCGTATAATTTTACATACCCGAGATTATCAATTTTATCCGTAGCATATTGCTGCAGTTGTTCTTCATGTTCAGCAATGTTTGCTATACCCAGATTTTTAAAATATCTTATAGCCTGTTCAAGGGCAATAGCTCCGATGTAGTTAACTGTTCCCGCTTCAAACTTATATGGTAGCTCGTTATATGTTGTTTTCTCAAATGTAACTGTATGTACCATTTCGCCCCCACCCTGAAAAGGAGGCATGTCTTCCAGCCATTTTTCCTTACTATAAAGTACTCCTATACCTGTAGGTCCGTATATTTTATGTCCTGAAAAAGCAAAAAAGTCACAATCAAGCTTTTGAACATCTATTTCCAGATGCTGAACTGATTGTGCCCCGTCAACTAACACAGGGATATTTCTCTGGTGTGCCTTTTCAATAATCTGTTTTACCGGATTTATTGTTCCCAGGGAATTTGATACATGAATAACTGCCACTATTCTGGTTCTCGGACTTAGTAATTTTTCGTATTCATCAACCAGCAATACTCCGTCATCATTAAAAGGTATTACTTTAAGAACCGCTCTTTTCCGCTCGCAAAGCATCTGCCACGGTACAATATTGGAATGATGCTCCATTTCAGTAATAAGTATCTCATCCCCACTGTTTATATACTTTTCGCCAAATGAAAATGCCAGTCCGTTTATTGATCCTGTTGCCCCGCTGGTAAAAATAATCTCATGAGCAGACCTGGCATTAATAAACTCCCTGACTGAGTTTCTTGCATTTTCATAAGATTCCGTTGATTGCTCACTTAAGTAATGAAGTCCGCGATGTATACTGCTGTTGGAGTCAGAATGCAGATCATTGACGCATTTAATAACACAAAGTGGTTTTTGAGTAGTTGCCCCGTTATCTAAATATACCAGCGGTTTGTCATATACTTTTCTTGATAGAATTGGAAAATCTTTCCTGATTTTTTCAACGTTAAAATTCACAAGCGAGAAATTTATATTTTATACTATCCACATTTTATATCACATTCGTTACATCTTGAAAGCTCCCCTCTCAGCCTTTTCTCAACCAGTCCGATTATCCTTTCCTTAAGGTATCCGACGTTTATTTTGCTGATAATCTCGTTTGCAAAAGCATACATCAGCAATTGCTTTGCTTCCTTCTCACTAATACCCCTGGATCTCAGGTAAAATAATGCCTCCCTATCCAGCTGTCCCACAGTAGCTCCATGACTGCATTTAACGTCATCGGCATAAATTTCCAGATGTGGCTTGGAATACATTTTGGCTTCATCGGATAAAATAATATTATTATTCCTCTGAAAAGCTTCTGTTTTCTGGGCATCTTTGCTTACATAAATCTTGCCGTTAAAAGCACCGCTGGCCTTATTATCCAGTATGCCCTTAAAAAGCTGGTTACTTCTGCAATTTGGCTTATCATGACTCACATAAGTAAAGCTGGAAACATGTTGATTCCCGTCACATAAAAACAGTCCGTATGTATTGTTTTCGCACCCTTCGGCATTAAGCTTAACGAATACATTATTCCTTATCAACCCTCCGTGCAGGGAGATCGTGTTTGTTGTAACTTTACTGTTGGTTTCCTGATGAATAAAGGTATTTGAAATCTGTGTTGAGATATTATTCTCATTCTGAATCTTCGAATAATCAATAAATGAGTTATCATTTGCATATATTTCAGTAAGTGAATTTGTTAAGTAACTTCTGTTACACAAAGTATGATCGCATACTATTATTCTGGCTTCAGAATTTTCATCAGCAACAATTAGATTACGGCGGAAGATTCTCAGGTTTTTAAAAGAATAACACAGGTTGATAATCTGAACAGGTTTTGTCAAAGCTGTCCCGCCGGGAATATACATAAAAATACCATCCTGGGCAAACAGTGTATTCAACGCCACCATCCCGTCAGCAGAAGAAGCAGCCCTTTTTGAGTAGTATTTTTTGAATATTTCCGGATATTTAACAGATGCCTCGGCAAATCCGCATATAATTATATCATCCGGTAATGCCTGTAAATCTGAATCCGGGTAATAAAACCCATTTAAAAGAAGTACTACATGAGTGTCAAGCTCAGGAACATCGCAT
>CAZFHF010000256.1:0-4990 GCA_964518655.1 uncultured Bacteroidales bacterium
TATCTGATTCATCAAGGTTAAAGTCTATGTTATTATGCGTTTCATTGTAAGTTGAACATTCATAATCTGAACTTAATATATCATCAACAAAGTCATAATTGTCATAATAAGTTACTGTAAGTATATCATTAGCATTTATTGTGTATCCAGAAGGATAACCGTCATCCAAGTCGTAACCATACGGAGTTTCACTACCGTCATAAGTTATATAGGGCTCAAATGCAACATTTGCAAAATTATCCCTGATATCTGAAATATCATCATCTATATAAATCCTGCCTGTCATAACCGGACGGTTTAATGCATCATACTTTGTAAAATAATATAAATCCGTATCTTCTGTCCTGGTATTGCCATCCTGTGTAAGCACGGGGTTGTCACGCTTGTCGTAAACCATATAAACAGGCTCAGCCCCGGGAAGGTTCTTCTCGATCATTCTTCCGCGTCCATCATAATTATAATAATAACATAATCCAGTGAGTGTCGGTGAAACGGCGGCTGTGGGAGGCAAGACACATCTCAACCGTTGAAGATCATCGTAAATGTATAATGTTATCAGCCAGTGGCTCCCGGTTTTTGATGCTTTTTGTACTACCCTTCCCTGTTTGTCCTTATATTCCCTAGTATAGTTTCCATTTTCATCAACGAACTCAGTACCATATAACGAATCCACAGGGTAATTATTCACGCTGAAACTACCATCATTTCCTATGCGCCAATTTGTTACTGAAGTATCGTTTGTCTTGTAATGATAAGCTAAATGTTTATTGCTGTTTATCCAGGTTTGCCCGGGACCTACCTGTTCGGTCAGACGGTCTAACGGTGAATTATCGTATTCCAGAAGAATCTTTGCATTATTGTCGGATGTCCTTCCTTCAGGTGCAGATCCGCTAGTATAGTATGCAAGTGCTTCATTAGGACCATTAGGCCTGTATTCACCATCCCCGGAACTTGTATAAGGCAGGTATTTCTCAGACTCTCTGCCGAATTCATCATATACTAAAGGCTGTATTATATCATTTCCTCCAGGTGAAGCATGGACATCAACTGACTGCACTAACCTTCCTAGACCGTCATAATACAGTATATTTTCAAGGTGATCATAATCAATAGTAGGAATAGTGTCTACTTCTTCCCTTAATGTAATGCTTTTAATATAATTTTCTCCGGAGCTGGCCGTGCCTGAAACTGTTTGTTGTGACGGCATTGTATAGCCTTGAAGGAATCCCTGGTTTGGACCTATATAAGCTTTGAAATCACATCCGAGAACTGCATGGAACCCGGCAGCTAAAGTAACAGAGTTGGGAGCTGACACTTCAATGTTACCAAATACCGGATCCGAGACGATTATATCATCCTGGGCAAATATAATATCTGCTTTAAAAACAATTATCAGTAAAGAAATACAGTTAAGCACTTTCAATGCTTTATAAATGTTAGAATTAAAATTCGGATTAATATTGTTGTTCATGCATTTGTTTTTTAGATATATTTTAAGCATTTCTTTAATTTCCTTACATATTAATTTCTTTGATCATGTATTATTTTTATTATCTTTTTATCAATTTCACCGGCAATACTTAAATAATATGCACCTGATGGAAGGCCGCACATATCAAGCTGTTTGATTTCTCCCGGAATATACTTTTCAACAATTTCGTTGTAAATAATAACGCCCTTTTCATCAGTAAGTTCCAGTCTGAGTTTACCGTAATTTTTAGTATTTATGTACCAGTACAGCCGGTCCAGTGCCGGATTGGGATAGGTCACTATTGTAACATCACCTGACAAATCCATCCAATTTAAATTATCGATATACTTTATTGATATGGTGTCTGATACCTGGCAACCTGATGAATCCACAGCACATAGCCAGTATTCGTAAACTCCCTGCTGACGGTCAGGGGCCCTGGCAAGGTAGCTCCGGCTGGCTGAATAGTCATGCCAGTAATAATTGTTATAACCCTCCGGTGCATTCAATACAAGACTATCATTTATCAATAATATAGTATCGTTTCCCAGGGAAAATCCTTCAGTGATTTTCTGTTGTACTTCTGTAGTATCACTGACCAGGCAACCTCTTTTGTCAACCATTCTTACCCAGTATTTACCCGGTTTATTTATTATCAGTCTGTTTGACCCGGGCAGGGTATCATTCCAGATAATATCCTTAAATCCGTGTCCTGCATATAACTCCCCTCCTCCTCCGGGGCACAGGGGTACTGTATTTTCTATTTCAACATCATTCTGCGGACAATTGTAATATTTAGCCAGGAAAACATCCTCTTCACCCAGTGATTCGATTTCCTTATCACCGTAAAACAATTTACCTTTAAAGGAACCTGTAATATAGAGGTTCCCTTTTTTGTCAAGCACTGCTCCTTTTGAAAAGTTCTTTCCTGTGCCCGATATTTTTGTTGCCCATTCTATATTGCCTTCTGGTGTGACCTGTGTTACAAAAGCATCATTTGTTGATACAGTTGGGATTAAGGCAATACTATCAAATTGTATTGAATCACCGAAGCTGCCTGTCAAATAGGCCCCATTCAGGTTATCGATATTCAGATTATACGCATAATCGTAATATTTCGAGCCATAATGCCTTGCCCATATAATATTACCATTATTGGATAATTTTATTAAAAAAATATCAGTACGCCCATTGGATATAAACTTTAAACCGTCAACATTAATACTCAGGTTATAATTTCCGGTAATAAAAATATTATTGTCACTATCTGCTTTCGTGGATGATATTTTAAGGTATTCCTCGCCTCTTATAATTTTTGTCCACTTTGGTGTTATATCACCTGTAAAACTGATTATGTAAGTATCGCCATATTTGTTTGGAGTGTTAGTATTGATATTCACAGAATCTATATTAAAGCTGCCGGTAAAACTGCCTGCACATATTATGTTGCCCTCATTATCAGACGATAGTGAATGTATATTTTCGTCTCCTTCTCCGCCGTAGCTTATAAGCTTTATAACATTTCCGGATGCATTTAATTTAAGGATGAATACATCGTTTTTACCTTTACAGGTTATTTCATTATCATCAACTGTAATTTTATCCTTAAAAACCCCGCCTGCATAAATATTGCCTTCTTTATCGGCATCAATCAAATAAAGTGAAGCACTTTGTGTATGATTTATTACTTTGATCCATATAGACTTACCTTTGGAATCAAGTGTGGCTATAAAAAATCTTTCTCCTTCGCCTGTTATATTTAAGTCCCCCAACTTCAGACTATCATTAATAACACCTGCTACAATAACATTATCATTAATGCCGGTGGTTATACAATTTACCCTGTCCATTTTTGCCCCGCCGTTTCCTGTTATCCACTTCAAATTTCCGTTCTCATTAAAGCGTGCGATAAACATATCATGGTTACCCGTTGATTCTATAAATGTTCCCTTAAACTCCAGTCCGGATGTATAGTTACCTGCCACATATATATTATTTTTTGAATCAGCGGCAATTCCGCTGGTGATATCCCATCCCCTGCCTTCAAGGTGGTTAATCCACTGCCATGCTTTTTGTTGCTGGCCGGATAAAGGACTGCAAAATACTATTAGCAGTATTATTAAAAAGCCAGTATTTATTGCTGAATAAATATTTCTCATTATTCTTTAATTATTGAGTTTGGTTATAATAACGATAATCGTATGTTTTTACTATTTTTTTATCATTATTGCGTATAGTTGTCAGGCGACCAGAATCATCATATTCATAATAAGTTATCATGCCGTTTGGGGCAGTCTGGCTGGTCATACCTTTAAGCGGATCATAAGTGTAAGAAGTTATCAGGGCATTCTTCATTTCACTTCTATTTCGCAATTCATTAAAATAATTTATTAGTATGTCTTCATCAAAACAACTCTTAAGAATATTGACATAATCATCAATGATTTCTTCAAGTACATTTTCTACATCATCAAAACTTGCGTTTTCAACAACAGCTACAAGCAATGAATGGTTATAACCCCATATAAAGGCAGACGTGCCTCTTGTTTTATGATTAATTTCTATTGGTCGTCCATTACTGTCATAAACAACCACGTATTCAGGAGTACTGCTATAATGATCGTCTATGCCTGTCAAGCTAAATTCCCCGACTGTGCCTTCATCATAAAAAAGGTTATCTGTTGTATTATTTGAAGGATCAAATTCTGCCTTGGGTATAGGTACAGTATTTTCCAGGATATATTCTCCAAAAAGCTGTCCCGGCCTGTTTGGTGTATATGTATAAATATTGCCTCCCGTAATTTTTAAATTACTGCCGTCATTATTTGATTCATAATATATTTTTTCCACCGGCTTATTAATGATATGTGCAATTTTCATAGCTCCGATAAAATTACCTGAACCTGTATTTGAATAATCCGGTGGAAAATATGTCAAAACTCCCCTTTTCTTATTATCACTTGTATTTTCTATCACTCTTGTAGGATTGTTATGTAATCCCTGTTCCGCTCCGTCATAAACATAATTTGTTATCTTATCCAGGGTCCTACTTCCGTTCTCATATTCGCTTTCGGTAATTGATTCCAATCCCTTCCACCATGTGCTGTATGATCCGTCAAGGTATTTAAAATCATATTCAATAGGACCGGAATATGGAGGCGGCATATACGCTTTGACAATTTTAATCTTTTGCCAGTGTGCTGATGTACTGCCAAAATATTTATCCGTATATTCATTATGAACAGCCTTTACTATTTCCATATCGGAATTTATATATATTTCATCAGTTTTCAGATCACGATAAAGTCTATCATTATATTCATTCAGGAACTTATGAATTATTATTCCGTTTTGTTCACCATTTGTTACTTCAACTACTTCATCATATCCAAGATGGCTTCCTTCGTTTTGAATTGGGAAACCATTATTATTCACAAGGTAACTGCATACGAACTGCGTACCCATACAGTCTCCGTAATATTCATAGCTGTTTAATACAGCAAAAGGATTATAAAACAG
>CAZFHF010000257.1:0-4977 GCA_964518655.1 uncultured Bacteroidales bacterium
CAGGTGAAAAAAACGACATCTCGGGAATCAGCGTTTCAAAATCATGGTTCATCTTCCTCTCTTCAAACTGGCCCGATAAAATATACACATCATGTCCCATCCTTTTCAAAACTTCTATCCATTTTTCTGTCTCAAGGGCAACTCCGTCAACACCCCCTATTCTTCCAATGATAATTCCAATTCTCATATTCATGAAAAATTTTTAATTAATACTCCTTTATTTACTAAGATAATAAAATTGAAATAAAAAAAAAGGACTGCCCTTATGATTTAAACAGTCCATTTATAAATATTTTATTAAATCTCTACTTCAATGCAAAAGTTGTGTAACCTATTTCATAACCCTCGCAATATAAAATAACAGTATATATTCCGTCAATAAGTTCTTCATCCCTGTCCCAGTATATGCACATATCAATATCCTTATTATCATACTCCAGCTTTCTCAAGGCAGAATATACTATTCTTTCGCCATTATATTCAAAAGTATTATTTATATCTGATGTCAGTATTACATCGTCAGGCCTGATAATTCTCAGGTAAACATCCTTGGCTCCGGGCTGGGCTATTGCATTTTCCCTTACAGTAAAACATACCTTGATTTTTTCAATTTTCGATGCTTTGTCTTTGGGTTTGCTGTTTTTGTTCAGAGCCTCCACATTAACATTTTTTGCTGTTAACACTGTTGCCATTTGAACCTTTGAACTCAGTTCCTCTGCTTCCTGCGACAGCTTTTCCTTGTCACTTTCCACCTCCCTTAATTGTGTTCTTACCCTCACATTTTCAGCCGTCAGCTCCAGATTCTTTGTGTTTAGCGAATCAATCTGTACTATATAACTTCTCATAACGTCACGCAACGTTTCCAGCTCCTTTTTATACATTACTATTTTTGTTGCATCGGAGGCCCGGTATTTAAGCAGTCTTCTGATTTTTTCCTGCTCGGTCTTCAATAATGTATTAATACTGTCATTTTCAGTCATAATAGAATCGTATTCAGTAATCAGGGAATTTAATTTCCCCTCAAGCTCTACTTTCTCTTCCTTGAGAAGTACATTTGCCTCATACGACTTTTTTAAGTCCCTTGAATTGTTATATAGAATATATCCCATTATTCCTATAGCAACAACCAGCAATATTATAACTATCAGAAGTATTAAAGGGGTTTTCCTTTCAGATTCCGGATTAGGGTAATCCTTAAATTCATTTTCATTAATATCAGGAGTTTCCATAATAGAATTTATTATTTGATTAAACTAATACTATCAGTGTATTGCAAAAAAAACAAATATACAATAACTATAATTTGAATGATAAAATATAGATAAAAATTTTTGATTGGGGCTTTCCGGCCAGTAATTACTCCAAAACCAGGTTTACTTCAACCGTCATCCCCGGCCTGAAAGAACAGATGTTTGAGTCAGGTTGGGCAAAAACACTGAAGCACCCTGATTCAGTATCAATAATCTGCCCGATATTTTTTATCCTTGCATTTAAATATTCTTTCTTTGCTGAGGATACAGCGTATGTCAGGGGCATGTCCCCTGCAACTTTATTAAACAGGCTGTCAGGCAATTCAAACCTGATAAGCAGATTGCCAATGTCTGCGATCTCGTAAATAAATCCGTATGAATCAACAAATTTGCCAATATTACCTTCAACTTTAGTAATATATCCGTTTGCTGGAGCATAAATATTTATTGAACTTGTAAATCCTGTGTTTTTAACCTTCTCCGGGTCTATGCCAATAAATTTTAACTGGGCCTCCAGAGCCCTGAGTTTTGCTTCAACCGACCAATAGTCAGCCTGCGCCTTTTGCATTTTCTTAATTGAGGTCGCATGGTCTAATGTCAGGTCGCCCTGCCTTTTAAAATCTTCATTATAATAATCCAGCATGCTTCTAGCTTCGAGGTAGTCTTTCTGGATCTTAATATAATCCTGGTGTTTCAAAACAGCCAGCAAATGCCCTTTCTTAACATAATCACCTGTGCTATAATACATCTTTCTTATAAATCCGGCCATCGGAGCAGTGACTGTGGCAAGCCTTTCAGGCGGAAGATAAAGATATCCTCTCCCCCTGAAACTTTTCGGCAAAATATTATCTGCCGGACTGCCTGCTGTTACAGCGCTGTCCTCATTTTGTCCTTTATCCCCGGTCCGGCATGAAGCCGCTAGTATAACAATTAAAATATATACTATTCTTTTCATTAATTTATAATTAGTTGAAATATGCTTCTATCTTAAGTGCTGTCTGGTTATACAGATTTAATGCTTTTAAATAATCAAGATTAAAGTCAAGGGCATTATTTACTATATTAAGATAATCAGAATATTCAATATCTTCATTATCATATCTTGATTTAACTGCAGCAATTGTCTTCTCTGTGTTTGTAAGTACTTTCCTGTAGAAAATCAATTGCTCATCATACATCTTAAGCTGAAATTTAAGATTCTCAAATTCTTTGTGCAGGATATAGCTCCTATGGTCATTTATATTAAGAGTATCATCAAGCGGCCTGCTATGTATATCTGCCGGCAGGTTATACCTGGCCAGGCTGTCATTTTCAGGCAAAATATCATTTTTTATCGAAAGAGCCCTCTTTAAATTATTCTCTGATATTAAAAGCTCATTGCGGGCAGTAACACAATGCACCTCTGTTTTTAAATACTCCGATTCGCTCAACGCTTTCTCTGCAATGTTGATTTCCCCTGCCTTATATTTTAATTCTGCTATTTTTACAAGATTCCCGTACAGCTCCTTTTTCTCTGTTAGTATTCTGAGCCTGTTAATGTAATATATCCAGCTGTAGTAAGCACTCTTTATTTCCTTTTCAAGAATTCCAGGTGTTTTATCCGGAAAATTTCCTGCTGATACCTTCAGCGCTTCTTCAATACTTAATACTTTTAAGTCATCAGTCTGGCCGTGTATATTTTGAATTGAGATTAGCAGAATAAGTAGTGTTACTTTCTGAAATGTATTTAACATAATAATTCTAAAATATATTAAATGCCGGAAAGATTTTTATATCATGGTTTCACTAAAATACATATCAAAGAATGCCGGGATGCAAATATTTGCCAGCTTTGACGATGAGTTCATCATAACAGCTATTGCAATTCCCTCTTTCGGGCATATGGCAATTTCTGCGCGATAGCCTGTAACATATCCTCCATGGTATATTATCTCATTCCCCCTGAAATTAAACACCCGCCATCCCAGGCCGTAGTATATATCTCCCAGCCCCTTCCAGTTGCAGGCATATCTGCGCTTAATATAGGTCCTGATATGAGGTTTATATATTTCATTAAGAATATCTTCACTTATCACTTCCGGGTATTTGTTAAGCAATGCCATTAAATAGTTTGATAAATCAGAAATGCTTGTATTCACTCCTGATGCCGGAGAAGTCGAATAATATTTATTACAGATCTTACCCGTTCTGTAGGTGCTGTTTCTTCTTAAATGCGGCTTGGCAGAATTACTGCATTTAACAAGGCTGTAGAAATCAATTGATGCGTCATTCATCTCCAGGGGATAAAACAGCTTTTCCACCATTAAGGAATTATAGCATTTCCCTGTTGCATTTTGCAGTATATCAGCAATAAGACTGTATACTACATTCTGGTAGCTGTATACTTCTCCCGGAGGGCTAATTGCCGGCACTTCCTCAAGCATATCAACAATATCACGGTACGGGACATTGCAGTCAAGCAAATTTGTATAAGTATGTTTCGGCAGGCCTGTAGTATGACTGAGTATATGGCGAATTGTGAGATTATTGGTATTTACGCTATCGTTCAATGAAAAGTCGGGCAAATATTTTACTACTTTGTCGTCCCAGCTCAAAATCCCTTCCTGCACCAGTATGCCTGTTAAAACTGCAGCAAATCCCTTTGATACGGACCCCAGCCGGAAAACGGTATTTACATTCACAGAGTCCCCTGATCCCGCTTCCTTCACTCCATAACCTTTAAGCCATTTTGTGCCGTTATCACTCACTATTGCTACCGCAGCACCCGGACATCCGTATTTTTCAAACTCCCTTAGAAAAAATATGTCATAGCAGTGCGACACCTCATCAAAACATGATATCTCCGGAGAAATAATCACAGTATCGTAATCAGCCACGCTGTCATCTTTTTCTGAAACTGACTTTGAATGTATGTTCAGCAATGCAGATGCACAAAAAATAAGAAATACAATGCCCGCCAATATTAATCTTTTCCTCATATCAGTACCTAAAATATTTTATGCAGATCACAACAAATACTGCATAAACAAATGAAACATATTGTCAAAACTATTATGTTTTAAAGGAATTCCCGGGCAAAATTATGAGAAGTTTTCAACTGTTTCCCGGTTTGTAGCTTTTATCTGAAATTTTAACAAATAAGTTTTTAAGTTTTTTATAATTTAGTATTGTATAATTGTAATTCTTAAAAACCATTATCAAAAATGAAAAAATATAAGCTGGTACTTATCATTGCATTGTCAGCCTGTGCTGTTACCCTTAAAAGTAATACCGATAAGCTATTCCCTCCAATTAACGGATGCGACCTTGAAACTGATGAGCTGGTATATGATCCTTCTACATTGTGGGAATATATTAATGGTGCAGCAGAAATCTACCTGGCCTACGACTTCAGGAACCTGTATCTGGCAAAATATACCCTGAAAGATAAATCAGAGGTAAGGGTGGAAATATATGAACACAGCTCCCCGGTTAATGCTTTTGGCATATACACAGCCGAGAGAATGCCTGATTATAATTTTGTTAATATCGGCGTGCAGGGATATACTGCCCCGGGAATATTGAATTTTTTTTCCGGATGTTATTATGTTAAGCTTATGTCTCCCGGAGTTACTAAAGCTGACAAAGCAGTATTAATGAGTATTGCTGCAGAAATTAATGCTGCATTTGGAAACGAAAACAAATGGCCCGGGGTATTGGATTATTTTCCCGGCGAAGGTAAGATTCC
>CAZFHF010000258.1:0-4908 GCA_964518655.1 uncultured Bacteroidales bacterium
AATATTAAAAAAATACCACCAATGCTTAATAATAGAACAATTCCCCACACTAATAATATGCGTTTCGGATGTTTGAAAAGAAGATTTACAAATGGTTGAAGTATAACACGTGACAATATATTTTTCTTTTCTGTTTTTTCAGTTTCAACATTTTTTTTGTATAAAGATAATGCTGAAATAAGTGCAGGGACAAAAAATATTGACAATAACAAGGCTATTAGTATGCCTATGGACGTACAAATACCGAAGTCCTTGATCATCGTAAGGTAAGCCCCAAATACAAATGATACAAAACCAATGGCAGTTGTTACTGATGCCAGGAATACCGGAATCATGGTATAGGCCATGGCCTTTACTAAAGCCTTTTTCCTGTCTTTAAGAGTATTCAGATTTATACTGTTTAAAACGTGTATTGTATAAGCACTGCCAATAGCGAGTAGTATAACCGGTATAAAGTTAGATATAATTGTAAGTTCATACCCTGCAAAAGCCATTATACCAAGTGTCCATATAACAGTAATGCCGGCAGTAAGTAAAGGTAACAGCATCCCTTGTAAAGACCTGAAGCTTACTAATAGTATAAAGGCAATAACTATAAAAACAATAGGTATAAGCCATATCATATCTGATATAAGCAAACTTGTAATATCGTTAAGCATAAAAGGCAAGCCACCAAAATATACTGTTACAGGTAAGTTTAAAGCTTCAACTTTGGTCTTGATATTATTTGCAACCGCCTGTTTATCTGCATCAGGAAGTACTGTAAATAAAATAACTGTAGCGGTTCCATCATTAGACACTATTGCCCCTTTGTACATTTCTTTAGAAAAAATATAGTTTTTAAGGCTGTCTAATTCTGATTGCTCCTCGGGCAAATCATACTCATCTATCAGTTTTCCGATTTCAATTCCCCATTCAGAGCTTTTGATGTCGAGAATATTAGTAAGGCTTGTTACGGTTGATACACCAATAGTAATTCTCAAGCTGTCAGTAATTAGCTTTATGTGCTGCAACATATCGGTTTTAAAAACATCGTTGGTTTCTAAAACGATCATTCCTATTTCATTTCCACCGTACTGGGCTCCTATGTTCTTATACAAAAGTGCTGTAGGATCATTATCAGGCAATGTACTCAGTATATCAGAATTTATTTTTAAATACTTAATTTGATAACCTAAAAAAAGGGTTAGCGCTAATACACTTGTAATGATTACCCATTTAAGTTTTACGATTCTTTGTGCAAATCTTTCCATACTTTATACATAAATTTATTAACTAATTTAGTTTTTGAGTCAGTGTAAATATAAAAATAATATTTGACTTAAAATGTTTTGCAGTCAAATATCATTAAAAAAATATTAAATCATTTTTTATATGATCTTAGACTATTAATTATCATGGTTACCATTTCGTTGATGGTCTTTTCATATTCATGATATTTATTTTGTAAATACAAAGGTAGTTCTACGCTGTTTAACAACATCATAACCATATTAACAGTTGATTTTATATTTTTAACATCAAGATATCCTTCACTATTTCCTTTTGTAAAAATCCGGTTAAGCTGGGCGTATTCAAACTCAGCAAAATCGTCCCTGACATCTTTAACGAAATGATATTTTTCAAAGAAATCAGCTTTCAGTGTTTCGTGATAATTAACTGCTGTGCTAAGCAATTTCAGACGTGTAAGAAAATAATTTTTAATTATTGTTAAATAGTCTTTACCGCTATTAATAATTTTAATTAACTCTGTTTTTACATTACTTAATTCTTGTTTTAACACTTCGTTAAAAAGTTCTTCTTTGCTTTTAAAATAGTAATAGAGAACGCCTTTTGCTTTATGGATATGTTTAGCGATCTCATCCATAGTGGTTTTATGGAAACCATATTTAGAGAAATACTTTGTAGCTGATTCAATAATTAAATTTTTTACATCCTGTTCAGACATAAAAATTGACTTTTATTGTTTGCAGGTCAAAATTAGTAATTATTATTGTTTTTAATTTGTTATGTTATAGAAATTTCAACAAGCTGGCATGTTTGAGAATTAAAACTCTAATTTATAACTTAAATTGGGAACGGGTACTGCAAATTCCCAGCTTTCAACCTGCTTTGTTTTATAGTTATAGTACAGGCCGTAATTTTCTTTTGCCATGAGCAGGTTAACCATCTGAAGTGACCATATGCCGGAATGGTGCTTTTTATTAATCCGGTAATTGATTGTTGCACCGACGTATAACTTATCCGGTTCCTTATCTTCATATAATTTTGAATAATAGTATACAACATCCTGAGCCTGATCCGACTCAATATCATTTACGGGTGTTGTGCGCTTCCCCCCGAAGAAATTCACCCTTGCATTTACTCCTAAAATTTTGTTATTCTGAGGTCCGAGAGACCATTCTTTACCATACAGGAGATTAATAACATACTGTGTATCAAACCTGGTATTTCGTTCAATACCGTCATCGCCTTTGTATTTAGAGTCAAATAATGATGCAGTAAACAAATAATAATAACCATTGTGCAGAAAACGTTCCAGGGTAAAATCGATACCCATGTTTTTACCGGTACCCGTATTTATCAGTTTTTCATTAAAATACCAGTCGGCTTCCATATTAAGGACTGAAAAATTACTATCCGGAATTACGGGAACATCAAATAGCAATTGCGCATATGGTTCTATTTTTAATCTTAAATTAGGATTTATGCTTATGTCATAAGCAAAAACGAGGTGATGAGCTTTTGATATTCTCAGTTTTTTATTTGGCTGTGAAATACCTGTGCCATCATTAACCCTGGCAAAATATAACGTTAAAGGCTCTAACCTTGAATGCTTTCCGTAAGCCAGGCTAACCGACTGCGACTTACCGATGCTGTATATGAGCCCAATCCTGGGTTCTGCTACCAGCTCATCATTAAGGTCAAAGTAATGGCCGCGCAAACCTGCATTTAAACTTAGATGCCCGCTTATGCTAAATTTTGATTGTGAAAAAACCTGAACAATGTTTGAAGCATCCTTTTCATCGGCAACACTAATAAGCCCCTGGTCATAAACAGGGGCATACTTTAAAACCGTATTGTAATGCATGTTATCTACAATGAATCCGGTCCGGTTACTGTGTTTTGCACTGAACTTGCGGTTATAGACACTGGTAAATGTATATTTGTAATTACGGGCATCTATATACTCGTTTTCATAGCGGTTTAAATCATAGCCCAGTATCTCTGATTCATATTTCATATAATCGCCGGTTAGTGCAAGTGATGTATTTAACCATGAATTTTTTTGGAAGATATAACGATGGTTAAAACCCAAAGCTCCCACTCGCTGTGTAAGGGAACCATCCATACGGTCATCGGCCGTTTCCCATAACGAGGAGTCCTGTTCTGCCTTAAAATCATCTGAATCGTCAGAGGCCAGTCCCCAGATTGAAAATACGCCTGTTTTATTTGCCGGCATATTGATTTTAAAGGACAGATCCTGGTAAACCGGCATAAAATCCTTGATTTCCTCCGGGAATAGCGGCCTGATCAGGCCAAATGTGGAATACCTGTAATTAAAAAGGTACGAAGCCCTTGAATCTTTTCCCAGAGGTCCTTCGGAAGAAATATCAAGGCCTATGGTCCCTAGTTGAACAGCGTGTTCGTGTTTTTCGTTATTACCTGAGCGTAACTTAATATCAAATACTCCTGATACTGCATTTCCATATTCTGCAGGGAAAGCCCCGGTTAGAAAATCGGAATTACCAACCACCAGTGCACTCAGTGCCGATATCCCTCCTCCGCCGAATGTTGTTAAATTGGCAAAATGATTGGGGTTCGGAATCTCAATACCTTCGAGTCGCCATAGCAGTCCTTTGGGTGAATTTCCCCTTATAATAATGGTATTATCCCGGATAACATCAGTTGTAACTCCGGCAAAGGAAGCAACCACCCTGCCCGGATCATCCCAGCCGCCGGCATAACGCCGTGCCTCTTCAACCGAAAAAGTGCGGGCACTTACGGTTGCCATATTGTTTAAGGGTTTATCCTTTTTTATAAACGCTTTCACTACAACCTCCTTCATTTCGGAAATCTGCTCTTTCATTTTAATGTTCAGGACTATCTCCTTTCCTGTAGAAACCATCAGTTCAGGTATTATTTGAGTCTCATAACCTACATAAGTTACTTTAATATCATGCCTCCCGACCGGCACTTTCTCCAGCCGGAAGAGGCCATTATTATCAGCAATTGCTCCTAATACCGGATCAGTGGTGATTACTGCAACTGAGGCAAAGGGCAGGGGGGCCTGCGATTCAATATCAATTACCTGCCCTCGTACTAACTGTGTTAGTTCCTGGGCATTTGTAGTATAATAAATTGCATTTAATAAAGATATTGCCATTACAATTTTTGAAATTTTCATGTTCATTACTTTTGGAGTTCGTAAGTATTGACAACAAAAAATCATTTTGGATGCATAACATTTTCTTTTTTATGTTGATCCTATCCATGCAGCTTTATGCCACAATGTTTCAAGCGGCCCGCGGATGTTGTGTTTTAACCACCAGGTACTGAAAAATCCCTTTAACAAAGCCAGAACAACTCCTATGAGCAAAGAATAAGTTGTTCCGGTATATTTTCATAGCGGAACAATATTTCGGCCGGCTTTTCAGGTTTTTCAAGGAGTAACCGGAACTGCCATATCTGCTTTATTGCTTTTTTAAATCATTTTAATACTGACTGCTGAAATCCGGATTAATGGTGAGGTATTAGCGACAATTGCAGGACCCCGGCCTGCGACATTTTAGGATCTGTAAGTATCAACTTTGTCAGCATGCATTTCAGGGATTGCTAATATGCATGTAATGAAACTAAACCAGCTTCACCATCCTGTCCAATTCATTAGTTTTTTTGTTTTCCTAA
>CAZFHF010000259.1:0-3591 GCA_964518655.1 uncultured Bacteroidales bacterium
AAGTAACTGTAAACCTTTATGGTAAAGATAAAACTCTATTCCATAATTGTGTTTGTACATATAAATTAGGTAAAAGAACAATAAACTCAGATATTGAGTTTCTAAAGCAGGAGTCTTTTGATGGTGTAATTCATTTAGCATCACTTTATATTACAAATCATAAACCAGCGGATGTGGTGTATCTTATTGAAACTAATGTTAAGTTTAGTAGTTACATCCTTGAATGCGCTTCAAAAGCAAAGATCAACTGGTTTATTAACACAGGTACTTTCTGGCAGAATTATCAAAATGCTGAATATTCCCCAGTTAATTTGTATGCTGCTACTAAACAAGCATTCGAAAGCATAGCTAAATATTACATCGAAACGAATCAAATAAGATTTGTTACATTACGTCTTTGTGATACATATGGACCCAACGATACCCGATCAAAAATATTTAATCTCTGGGGGAAAATTGCCAAAACAGGTGTAGCTATTGATATGTCACCTGGAGAGCAGTTAATTGATCTTACTTACATTGATGATATTACTTACGCGTTTACATTGCTTGCCAACCACATGAATAATAGAACTCCCTTTATTAAAAATGGATCTGTCTTTGCTGTAAAGGCACTTAAAAGATATACCCTAAAAGAGCTAGCAGTAATTTTTGAAAAAACTACTGGTTCTAAACTCAATATAAATTGGAATGGAAGACCTTATAAAGATCGCGAGGTAATGGTGCCTTGGGATAAAGGTGTTATAATTCCAGGATGGACACCCAAAATATCAATCGAAGAGGGGATAAAAAAAATGCATTTTAAGATTTGACTATCTTCTATTAAGAATTAAGATCCTATTTCAGATAACTTCTGATTATGAAAAAGGCGTATTTGTTATTAGTCCATGAAAATCCGATTCAAATTAATATCCTGATTAACCAGCTTTTGAAAGATATTGATGCTTATATTTATATTCATGTGAATAAGTTATTTGAGACAATCAAGAATGAATTATTAATCGATAAACGAGTTTTCATTTTAGACAATAATATTAATGTTTATTGGGGTAATGAATCTATTAATGAAGCTATAATCTTGTTATTTAAAACAGCCATCAATTCAAATATTGACTATAGTTATTTTTCATTAAGAACCGGGCAAGATTTACAGATCAAAAGTGGTATAGATGATTTTTTGAAAGAAAATAATGACAAAATATTTATTAATCCTGTTCATATAAAAAGAACCCATATTTATTATGGCCATTTTTCAGTTAACTGGCCTGAAAGGACGAGATTTTTATATGAAAAAAGATGGAACAGATATAGAATTTTGAGAAAACTACTTCTGATATTGAATTATTTTAAAAATAATTTATTTAACACAAAAAGTTATCTTCCTGACAATATGGAACTTTATTGGGGTAGGTTCTGGGGGTTTTACCCCAAGGATGTAGTCCAATATATTATTAATTACTATGATTCAAATAAATTAGTTGTTAATTTATTCAATAAAGCGTTGGTGCCAGAAGAAATGTTTTTGCACACAATAATAATGAATTCTTATTTAAAGAGTCGGGTCGCATATAATGATCTGTGCATGCTTTCTGGTCATAAGAATAACCACCCAACAGTTATTTTATTTTCGGATATTATGAATCTTGACCAGAGTAATTACTACTTTGCCAGAAAGTTTGATATTAATGTTGATGAAGATGTTATAGAATATTATAGCAATAAAATTTTAAATTCAAATTAATTAATAGTCCAGAATGAATTTAATTTGAAATTCTTAGTATGTATAAAAATACAATTAAGCCTGTTTTTGATTTTTTAGTAGCCTGTATTGTCTTAATATTGCTAAGTCCCTTATTTCTTATCCTAATGCTTGTTGTTAAAATCAGCTCAAAAGGACCAATTTTCTTCATCCATCCTAGACCAGGATACAAGGGAAAAGTTATTAAGATTATAAAATTTCGCACAATGGACACTAAAATAAATGATCCCAGTATCTTGTCGCCTAATAATCAGAGAATTACAAAAATTGGGGCTATTATGAGAAAATATTCACTTGATGAAATACCTCAATTAATAAATGTTGTTAAAGGTGATATTTCATTAGTGGGTCCAAGACCTCTTGAGATTAGATATTTACCATATTACTCATCGGAGCAAAGAAGACGTCATAATGTGAAACCTGGAATGACAGGATTGGCACAAGTTAACGGACGCAATAATATATCATGGGAAGAAAAGTTCAAATTTGATCTATGGTATATAGATCATATTTCCTTAAATCTTGATTTGAAAATTTTATTCTTAACAATTATCAAAGCGCTAAATAGCGAAGGTATTAATTATGATTCAAATACTACAATGGTTCCATTTGACATTTATTTGGGATTAAAAGAAAAAAATGAAAAATAAACTGAAATATGTTACTTAAGAATGAAATTTAGAGAAGAAATAGTTGAATCCCTCACCCTCAAATTTGCTCAGGCTGCAGTTGAACGCCGTAAAAAGGGATTACCGATTCTTTCCTTGGGCTTAGGTGAACCTGATTTTGACATACCTCCTAAAATTATTGAAGAAACCATTAAGATACTTCGAACCACAAAATCAGGCTATTCCGAACCAATGGGAATTTTGGCTCTCAGAGAAAAGATAGCAGGAAAACTTAACAAAGAAAATTCTATTCATTGTACCGATGGAAATATATTGATTACAGCTGGTGCAAAGCAAGATTTTCAAATGGTTTGTATGGCCTTACTTGAACCAGGTGATGAGGTTGTTGTTTTGAATCCATCCTTCGTTAGTTTTATTCCTCAATTATACATCTCGGAGCCTACCTGTAAAGTTATAACACTTGATGTTCGTAAATCCGATTTTACTCTTCCGATTGATGAAATTGCACATAAGGTAACACCTAAGACAAAACTACTTATACTTAATTCACCAAATAATCCTGCAGGTTATGTGATTTCAGAATCACAATTAACAACGATTTTCAATCTTGCAGAAGAAAAAGGATTTTATTTACTTTCTGATGAAATTTATGAAAAACTATTATTTTCAAATATTCAGCATTTTAGCATTGGTTCATTGGAATCGGAACCAAAGAGGGTATTTACCATCAATGGCTTTAGCAAGTCTCATGCCATGACCGGATGGCGTTTGGGATATGCATGTTTCCCGAAGCAGTTTGGCTTTAAATTACTTAAGTTGCAACAACACATTAATACCAATACCTGTACTTTTATTCAGCAGGCAATGGCTTCTGCCTTTGATATCGATTTAACTTATTTAATTGATTACAATCGCAAACTTGCTGAACGGATCTTAAAGATTGAAAAAATGATTTCAACAGTTAATTCTATTAAACTTGTGTCCCCGAAAGCAGGTTTTTTTGCTTTTCTTAATATTTCTGAACTTGGGATTGATTCAAATACATTTTGCAGCAGGTTAATTGATGAGACAGGAGTTGCAACAACCCCAGGGATTGCATTTGGAACATCCTGGAATGACCATATTAGGATTTCTTATGCTACTCCAGATGAGAATCTTAAGAGAGGGGTAGAGTTAATGTGTAATTTTATTTCTGAAAATTAT
>CAZFHF010000259.1:3601-4898 GCA_964518655.1 uncultured Bacteroidales bacterium
AAACCGGGGTATAAATGCTTCGTCAAATATCAATTTATTGACAAAACAATTTTTCCAAGAAGATGTACATTACATAAAGTCCCAGTTGCATCATCAGATAAAATTGATTTCTCCACCGAATTATACAGAAAAATCAATAGTTGATAAGGCACATGATATTGACGTAATGTTTGGTGGATTCATTAGTGAAAAATTGCTACATGCCGCAATTAATTTGAAATTCATACAGATACCATGGGCAGGCATTGATAATCTTGATTTCAGATTGCTGAAAAAGTATAACATTACTCTATGTAATTCTCACTCAAATGCCTTTGTTGTTGCTGAACATGCAGTCGCTCTAATGTTTGATGCTGCAAAGAAAATAAGTTACCACGACCGATTACTTAGAAAAGGTGAATGGAACCGTTTAAAACCTGATCATAAAAATGAAATTTCACCCTTCTCAAATATAATTACTAAATCAAATGTTGGTATTATTGGTTTTGGTGCAGTTGGGGGGAAAATATATCATCTATTATCTGGGTTTTCCTGTTCTTTTTACATATTTACCAAGGACATAACATTAAGTAATAATTGTTTTGAAAATTTAAATTTTTTTTCAACCACAGAATTATCAGAACATCTACCTGAACTTGACTTTATTTTTATTGCAGTACCACTCACCCCTGAAACAAAGGGATTGGTAAACAGAGCCTTTTTTGAAGCGATGAAACAAAGTGCTATTCTCATAAATATATCGCGAGGAGATGTAATTATAGAGAAAGATCTTTTTAATGCACTTAAACAAAACGAAATTGGTTTTGCAGCTATTGATACATGGTATAATTATCCAACAAATGAAAGTCCAATAACTTTTCCATCAAAAAAGTTTGAATTTCATTCTTTAAATAATCTTGTCCTTTCACCTCACCGTGCCGGATACGTCGAAGGAATATTACCTCATTTAGACGATGCAATTGAGAATTTAAACAGATTTGCTAAGGGAGAATCCCTGATGAATATTGTTTCTTTGGATAATAATTACTGATAAATGAATATACTTTTCACCTGTGCCGGGCGCAGAAACTATCTCATAGAATATTTTAAAAAAGCACTGAATGGTTATGGAAAAGTTATTGCAACTGATATGCAACTTTCTGCTCCTGCAATGGTCTCAGCAGATATCGCTTATGTGGTTCCGGAAGTATATGCAGAAAATTACATTGAGGTTTTAGTGGATATTTGTGTTAAAGAGAATGTAAAGGCTGTAGTTTCTCTAAACGATCTTGAACTACCTATTTTAGCAGGAAATAAA
>CAZFHF010000260.1:0-4893 GCA_964518655.1 uncultured Bacteroidales bacterium
CATCTGATGAGAGGGAAAGTATCCTGGGATAATCACAAACTTCAATATTCAATATCTCAAACTCATTTTTGGAATTCGGTAATTATTATTTGGAGCTTATTTGAATTTTGGGATTTGTATTTGGGATTTAAAATTACTTATTTATTGATTAATACACTTAAATGATACTATAATATATACTTTATAACTGTTCTATCAGCATTGTAAACAGTCTAATAAGCTTCAATTCTGCTTTTCCTGCAGTTTCAATGATATCCTTAATATTGGCGACCTTTAAATTATCAGGATCGCATTCATCCGTAAGAACTGATATTGCTGCACAGGGTAAATTCATATGATTTGCAACAATTACTTCCGGCACGGTTGACATACCTACAGCGTCAGCTATTGTCCCGAGAAATCTGTATTCAGCACGTGTTTCCAGGTTTGGTCCGACTACTGCCACATAAACTCCTTTATGCAGCTCAATATTCTCCTTTTTTGCTATTGTTATCAGTTTATTGTTCAGCTCAAATGAATATGGCTGGCTCATATCAGGAAATCTTGGCCCAAACTCATCATAATTTTTACCTCTTAATGGATTATCCGGCAGAAAGTTAATGTGATCTTCAATTAACATAAGCGACCCTTTTTTAAAATTCAGGTTTATCGCCCCTGCAGCGTTGGATAAAAGCAAATTCTTAATACCCATAACTTTCATCACCCTTACCGGAAATGTTATCTCCTGCATACTATAACCCTCATAATAATGAAACCTCCCCTGCATAGCAATAACATTTTTCCCTTTTAATACGCCATAGATTAGTTTTCCGGAATGATATTCAACAGTGGCAACAGGAAAGTTGGGAATATCTGTATAATCTGCTGCAACCTTTATATCTATCTCGTCTGCCAGCTTGCCTAATCCTGTGCCCAGCACTATTCCAATTTCAGGAGAATCAATGCCTTTATCCTTTAAATATTTAACAGTTTGTCTTACTTTTTCTAACATTTATAATTAGTTTAATGGTATTCTGATTATTTATTAAATATCCGGCATCCACTTATATGGCTTATAAATTATCATAGGTTGGCTATCCTGAGGTATCAATTTGTATTTTTTTAAAAGCCCCAGTATTCCTTCTTTACCTCCAAAGTCCCCGGCATACCAGTTAAATATCTGAGATATTGTAACGATCTTTTCTTCTTCATAATAATTTACATCAGAACCCAGGAATTTTTGCGTTGCTGACTCCAGTTGTTGTTCTATTTTATTACTCTCATAAATTCCGACAGGCGGACAGGGTAAACCTCCACAGTTGAGAACAAAGTGAATGCGGTAGTCAGGAACATTAATCCTGAATTTTTTCTCGAATTTGCCGGCATATAATTTCGATAAATATCCTTTTGCCCACCATATTTTTGAATGCCTTAATATGCCGTGTTTAATATCATTCAGACTTAATTTATGGCATCCGATGGTAATCATTTTACTTTTAAACATCTTATGCCTTCTTTCCTGGGATTCCAGCAAATGAGGATCGCTTTTCAGAAACAGGATATTAAATGCATTATAAACATTTATCCAGAAAGTTTTCCTCTTATTATCATCTGATAATTCCTTCAACAGCTCATTTATATCAATTTCTTTAAACCGTTCTTCAATATGATCGCTTTCCACTCCCCGCTCAAGCAGTGATAAGAACTCTCCTGATAATTTTTCCATTTGCATCTGCGAGCTGTATTATTAAGTTTATCTTAAGTTCTTAAAACAATATAAAATGTAAAAATATTAAAGTTTTATCATTTGATAATCTCCTCCCCTTGTTCAAATTTCTTCCTCGTAATTAGTTCTCCCTGTTCATTAAAGTAACTCCACGTTCCATGCATTTTATCATCTTTATATTTGCCCCTTGTTTTTACACTTCCATCTTCATAATATTCCGTGTAATTACCATGCTTTAATCCGTTTTTTATTCCAACAGACAGTTTAAGCTGTCCGTTCTCAAAGAAATCTTCATATTTGCCGGCATCCAGATCATCAATCACGAATTCAGATTTCTCAGGCTGTCCGTACTTTTCACCTTCCTGAAGCATATTTGTGTCAGGGGTTTCATCGGGCATAGTCTCCATAACAAAAAATGCCGGTTTAAATTCTTCAACCTGCTCGTTATATTGTGTAGCAAGATTAAGCTTTAGCAATTCTTCCACATTATCCAACTGGACGCCGATGTGGGGAAATGCATTAAAATACTCCTTGTTCTTCTGCAGGTTCACCCATGTCTGATAACCAACAAACTCCTTAATATTAGTTAGAAATAATGGCGTCTGGACATATATAAAAACACTTGACTTATTTGAGAAGTTTTTTGAGAAATTATGAAATTCGATTGAATTGACAAGAGTATTTCCCGATTCATAATCATCAATAATACTTTTTAATGTCTGGGGGTGGTTACTAAAAATGACAAACCTGTCAATGATAGTAAAATAAGGTTTCTCCAGTTTTGAAAGCAGCTTGCCCAGTATAAGCTTAAAAAAGCCGGGTATATGAAGATAATTTATTGCATACCCCTTATATATTATCTCCTTGAACTTGACAGGGGTTTTTTTCCTGACCTGAGTGACAATAAAATCAAGGTTTTTCCTGGCTTCTCTTACGTCTTTTGCTTTGATAATTGCAGCAAATTCGTTGTCTTTTCCAAGGTTCGAAGGTTGAGTCTGAACCAGTGCAATTTCATCATCTATCCATTTAAAGAAATTTTCTTTTATATCGATGTTCAAACGCTTTTCTGTCTTTTGAATCGCATCACTATAGTTCTTAAATTTATCCTCTCCTAACGAATTCTCAAGATTTTCATAAAAAGTCATCACATCATTAAAACCAAGGCGTATAAAAGAAGCTGTTCGCTGAGGTGTAACTTCAAGAATCTTTTGTGTTCCCTTGCCGGAATTTAAAATTGCAAGAAAGTATGAGCTAACGGTATCATTTACTGATGTAAACCCTGTGAGTTTAATAAGTGCATCCTCATCAATATCAAATGATATTCCCGAATAATGGAGGCTTCCGGATATGGAAGATACAAACTCATTGGTCTTGCCAAGCAGGTTTTCAATATAATTGTCAAAGTATTTATAATGGATATATATATTAAATAATCCCTTTCCGGATATTCTCTTGGAAACCTCTATATAATTCAGATCCCTGCCTATTACCAGTTCATCCATCTGGTCTATTGACGCTTCAATCAACAGGTATACCCTTGAGAATATCAGCTGGTTCTTTATAAGTGAGAAATAATACATCTCACTGGATTCAACATCAAATAATTCAAAGATCTCCACCCCATTATATTCCCTCCGGGTTAACCGGAAATCATCACCAAAGATTTTAGATAAATGATTTTTAATATTCTTGAGTTTTGAAATCTTTTTAAGGTCAATTACATATAAAAAGTCATATTTATTATGATAAGAATGAGCAGAAACAAGGACTTTTCTTGAACCCAGCAATTTAAGCAGCAGCCTTTTAGAGTTAATCAATGAGTCAACGCTTCTAATGCTTGTATCAAGTTTAGCTAAAAAGATATTTGTTCTGAGATGGCCCCAGGCTTTGCTATGTACAATACTTTCCCATGCTTTAAATGGCTGGTCTGATTCTACAATAAACGCTGCATTTTCAGGCACCAGGTAAATAGACTGGTATCTGTCCCTTGGCTCGATAAAAAATTTATATACTGCATAGGTTACTCCGCCCGCTATTATCAGCAGTACTATTATTCGTAAAAACTTCTTCATTTTTGATTAGCTTTTAGTTGCGCCTAATTTATTGAATTTAATCGCTCAATACGAAATGATTTATCAACAAACGGGAGATAGGAGTATTTTTAAGAATTGTGATTTGGAGCTTATTTGAGATTTGTAATTTGTTATTTGATTTTTAGAAAGGGGAGCTGTCCCTTTTTCAGCTGATATATGTCTCATATATCTTTTTTATCCCGTCTTCCAGCTGTATTTTTGCTGTCCAGCCCAGTTTATTTATTTTTTTCACACTCAGCAGTTTCTGGAAAGTACCGTCAGGCTTTGAATTATCCCATTCTATTAATCCGTCAAATCCGACAATGCGTTTAACGAGGAGGGCCAGTTCTTTTATCGTAATGTCAATTCCGGTGCCAATATTGATATGTGTATTTCTTATTTCCTGCCTTGCATCCCTTGATGTTATTTCATCACCTTTGATTTTTACAAGGTCCTTAAAATCTATATTTTCCATAAGAAAAACACAGGCATCAGCCATATCATCAGAATGCATAAATTCTCTTCTTGGTGCTCCTGTGCCCCATAGTTTCACTGTTACAGGCGAATCAGAGGAGCTATGCCTGAAGATTCCGTATTTTTCCAGTTTCTCTCCAATTTCAACTTCCGTTGATTTGCCGTCAACTCCTTCAATGGGATGTTTATTAAGATTCTTCCTTATAGCTTCCCAGTTATTCTCAATCAGGCATTTCCCGAGATGCATTTTCCTGACAATAGCAGGGAGAACATGGGATTTTTCGAGATCATAGTTATCATTTGGCCCATAAAGGTTAGTTGGCATCACAGCGATAAAATTTGTGCCATATTGGATATTATAGCTCTCACAAAGCTTAATGCCTGCAATTTTTGCTATTGAATACGGCTCATTTGTATATTCAAGTGTATCGGTAAGCAGATACCTTTCTTTCAAAGGCTGCGACGATTGTTTGGGATAAATACACGAGCTTCCTAAAAACAGCAGCTTTTTCACTCCATATAAATAACTGCAATGCACAATATTATTCTGAATCATCAGATTCTCATAAATAAACTGGCCCCTGTATGTATTATTTGCAATAATTCCTCCCACCTTAGCTGCAGCCAGAATAACATATTCGG
>CAZFHF010000261.1:0-4891 GCA_964518655.1 uncultured Bacteroidales bacterium
ATAATCTGCCGGGATTTGGTACGGGCGCAGCTGCTGTTGCTGAAGTTGGTACAAGCAGAAGCGTTAGTGCTATTGAAATGACAAACATGGGATCAGGGTATGTCCAGAATACTAACGATTTTAGCGGAAACAGCGTTACATGGGATACCGAAGAGCAACCATCACCGAATTTAAGTGGAGGAAACCTCATGATTAATAATGTGATCCCCGGTAATACATATTTCCAGGATGCACATTACGGAACAGGTACTCCTACTGATATGGATTAAAGAAATTCTGCAGTTCTGATGTTTTTACAGACATCTGAACAATAAAGCTTTCTTAATAGCACAGATCATGAAACCCCCTTGTTTTACATGGGGGTTCTTTTATATATATAAAAAAACCAGGGACCTTACGATCCCTGGTAATAAAACCCTAAAAATTAAACCTAAAATTCTACGAAAACCCTAAGAGAACAATTATCAAACCTAACAAAATTAAACTTAAAAGTTATGAACCCAACTATCCTCTTTAACGAAAGAACAATGCGTTTTGTTTCATTTTGCAGGCAGTAATTAGATACCTTAACTCAACGGCAATAGCGCCTTAATTTTACCTGTTAATGCTTAAACATGCAAAAATCATTTTTCAAGCTTGAATTTTACTCATTGTAAATATGTTTTTTTGTTTCTAACTTTGCCAGCGTTATGGAAGAAAAATACGGAACACGGATGATAAGGGAAAACCGCCTTGAAAGGTTTGAAAATAAAAACCGGAAAAGGGATTATACTATTCAGTTTAACTGCCCGGAATTAACGTGCCTTTGTCCCTTATCAGGTTTTCCTGACTTTGCAACAGTAAATATTGAATATCAGCCTGATATGTATTGTGTGGAACTTAAAAGCCTTAAGTTGTACATCAATGGCTTCAGGGATAAAAGTATATTTCATGAAGAGGTGGCAAATAAAATACTTGATGATCTCGTTGAATTATTAAAGCCTAAATATATGAAGGTGCTGGCTGACTTTAATCAAAGAGGAAATATTCATACCCAGATTACTGCTATCCATGGCAAAAAGAATGAAAATGCCTGACTCCGGAAAAACAACCAATAGCAAAGACTCAGATAAAGCATATATATTATTATCAGGCGGCCAGGATTCTTTTGTCTCACTGCTATGGGCAAAGAACGAATTCCGGGAATTGGAAGCTATAAGTATAGCCTATGACCAAACACACATTATAGAACTGGATTATGCAAAAAAGATTGCAGGCCATTTTAATGTCGCACATATAGTTTATGATATTAAAAGCTTTTTTAAAACTATTGCGATAAGTTCGATATTAAATAATACAAATCATAATATGAAACATCCGGATGCAAGTGACTTACCCGCCAGCTTCATACCAAACAGAAATGGTATTTTTCTTACTGTGGCGGCTAATCATGCATTCAGGAAAAATGAGAAACATATTCACCTTGTTACCGGTGCCTGTGAAACAGATTATTCAGGTTACCCTGATTGCAGAAACAGCTATATGAAAGCTAAAGCACGGGAATTATCCTTGAGCCTTGACCGCCCCGTATCAATACATACCCCTTTAATGTGGATGAATAAAGCGCAGATATTTGAAACTGCGGACAAAGCAGAAAAACTTAAAGAACTGAATGAACTGACTATGTCCTGTTATGACGGCTTTGAAAAGTTAAACAAGTGGGGCAGGGGCTGCGGTAAATGCCCTGCATGCATGCTGCGTAAAAAAGGATTTGATGAGTTTATAAGTAAAATATCATAATTATTTATAAACCAGTTTTCCTGAAGAAGTGATCTCTCCTGCAATAACTTCATTGGGAATTCCGTATAAATATATATCTCCCTCGCCATGTATACTGTATTCCAGCCTGTTTAATACACGAACCCGGCAGATGCCCCTGGAATCGTTCTCCACTACAGCATTTTCCGCATACAAGTTGCTTGCATCTACAGACATCAATGCACAGCTCAATACCTTAAGCCTGTTGACGGTTCCTGTAAGTGCCAGCCTGCCTCCACATGGAAAATTATTCCAGTAATAGAATGTTTTACAATCCAGTTCAAGCTGCGCCTGATTCAGCTTGCTCATGAATATCAGGCCGAATTCATCTGATATGATGGGATTAACGGTTTCAATATAACATGTCTGGACTGCAGATATTTTTCTGGGGCAATCAGCGGTTATATATAAGCTTACCTTGTTGTCCCTGGGCCTTAACCATTTCATGCTGTACATGTTTTCCAGACGTAATACATCACCCACTATTGCAATATCGGTTTGCTCTACAAAATCCTCGTTACCGGTTATTTTAATTGAGTAAAAAGTATCCTGTATCAGGTAAACATTAAATACACTATGTAATTCTATCTCTTTAAAAACCGGTAAATCCTGTTCTTTCGTTATTACATCATCGCCGTTGAAACCTTTTTCACATGAGATTAATAACATTAATAATATAGCTGTATATGAACATTTCATCTTTATATTATTTATACCTTACTTATTCATTTTATTATTTATTACCAGTGATACCCAAAACCTGCTTCAGGATAGTCGAGAATATGTATATGCGATTTCATTGAGATATTTACTGAAAAATGGTCTGATATCTTATAACGGAATATAGCCCTGTTATACATTATGTTATGATCAACCCTGTCCAGTAAAATCAAATACAATCCCTCCTGAATAACAATACTCATCTTATTATAAACAAATTCCTCAGATAAATGAATACCAGATCTGAAATCGTCAGTGGCCCTTCTATCATAAGATCCTTTCGACTGCATCTCAATTTTTGTACCGGAATCATAAAACAGATCAGCCCCTATTCCTAAATAAAACATACGGAATAACCTTCTTTTAAATTCGAATGATATTGATGATGTGTAGTAAATATCCGTTTGAAGGGCCCCAATATGTTTTCCTCCAATAGAATAAATCAGGCTGAATTCATTGTACGGTTCATGCGGACCAATGTTTTGGATCGTTTTATTTATTTTGTTTCCTGCTAAGTAGTTGAAACCTCCAAAAAATGTAATACAATTTATCCCCAGGTTAGGCTCCTGAAAGTTTGCATTTGAGAAATGATTAAACGCAATGCCCGAATTAATGAATATGTTATCAAGTAGTTGGTATTTTGCACCTAACTCGAAATTGAAATGTACATTTACTCTCGATCCTACGGAAACATTCTGAAAATTTTCTTCCATATCAAATTTCTTTGAAACATAACTGACTCCTATACCAACTTTGTTGTTAAGCTGAAACTTCTTTTTGCTGACAATATGTGTTACGAAGAAAGGATAAAAACCTGTTTCCCGGCCAAAAACTATATCATTACCCAGAGTAGAATGAAAAAGCGAAATTCCGAACTCGGGATAATTATATAATTGCTGCCAATAGTTTTCTCCTGTGGTTTGTTTGGATAAACTTAATTCTAACGAATATATGTTGTCATTAACAATGTATATGAAATGCTGGTACTCAGGTAATACAAATCCATAGTGATAATTGGCGCGGAGATATACTTCTTCGTTCAACCTGAATTGTGCTTTTAACAAATTACTGCTAAGGCTAAAAAATACTATCAACCCAAAATGATATCGATATAATACTTTCATTAATTAATTATCAGCCTGATAAATATGTTTGTTTTTTATTGTCTTTAAAGTTTTAGTATAACTTAATTATTTCCTGAATCAGATATATACTCGCTTTATCATTTGTTATGTATTGTAATAACTTATATGTTAATATATTGATATCCTATTGCTCCGTTAACAACGGTTACCTTTAAATACGAAGCGTAACTTAATCCATCTTTCAATGCATCAAGAGTTATATATGTTGTCGGACCAAAGATATCTTCGTGTCTCTTGTGATCATGCCCTGTGATTACTAATTCTACGTCATGCATGGCAAATAAATCCAGAAGCACATATAATTCTTCAACAAGAGGATTGGTAGATGTTGTAAAACGGTTCCTGAAGAAGTTGTTATGTGTTATTACAACACAATGCCGGTAATTGCTTCTGGTGTTTTTGAGTAATTCTGCCAGCCAGGCCAACTGTTTGCTTCCCAGCGTCCCGCTTCCTGTGTCAAGACATATATAAAGGTCTGTTGCTTCAGGAGTTTCAATGGAAACAATATAAGTTGAAGAACCGAAATAGGAATAAAAGGTATCCCAACCGTTAAAATACAAATCGTGGTTACCTGCAATGAGAAAGTATGATATCGAATCTGACTTATCCAGCATATCTTTTACTATATCGTAATCTTCTTTTTTTCCTGTGGTTATATCCCCGTCAATAAATAATGCCGTAATTTCAGATGATTCAGAGATTTCAAGCAGTTTCTCAAAGTTAACAGTATCGCCAACATGGCAGTCAGCAGCAATAATTAAGTCGTACATATCAGTATTATGACTTATTTTATATGGAGGATTTTGCTCGTTCCATTGAACTGACTGGCTGAATCTTTTATTAACCCTGTCAGATGATATTATAAAACCGGTAAGATCCAGATCTTTATAACAGCCCTGCAATAAAAGAAATATAAATAGAATGTATGTACATTTTATTATCATTTAATTTTCCATGTTAAACCTGTTCTAATGAATAAACCAAAATAATTAACCTGTATATTAAATAAACCTGCACTTTGATACCATAGCTCAGAGTAAATATTACAATGTGTACTTACATTATAATGAAACCGGAACATAACCATCGGATTTGTTTCCTGCTGAATCAGAAAGTAATCAAAGTTTCTTATTGATGTAGCGGTATTCCATTTATGGCTTTCCGGCTTAATATTATATGTAAAAGAAAACATTAAATTCCTGGGTTCAAATATCCTGCTGTCCGATTTC
>CAZFHF010000262.1:0-4863 GCA_964518655.1 uncultured Bacteroidales bacterium
CAAGCTCAAAACGTAACCTTAGTAATATTCCTTTTTCAAGAATTCCTGGTTTTACATCAGGATGACCAATTGCCCCCAGAAATATGGAATCGAATTTATGCAGTTCACCGACTGCAGAGTCAGGAAGTACCTCGCCGGTTTTAAGGTAGCGATCTCCTCCAAAATCAAACCACTCAAAATTTAACTTAAATCCAAATTTATCTGAAGCTGCATTCAGCACTTTTACACCTTCATCAACAACTTCGGGGCCGGTGCCGTCCCCTGGTAATACTGCAATGTTGTATGTCTTACTACTCATTCTTTATATTTTAAATCTATATTATTAAATAATTATTTCTTCTCCTTTTTAAAAGCCGACAAGTATAAATATTTATTTTCAGTTTGCCAAATAGATATTCTTTATGGATTTTATTGATTATTAAACTATCCTGAAATGAAGAACCGTATTTTCTTATCACATATTGCTGTTTTCAATAATATTAAGCATTTTAACCGTAGCCTTTATTGCTGCAACAGTCTGATCTGAATCCAGTCCCCTTGTACGGAATTCCTTACCATTACCCATATCCCATGTAATAACAGTCTGCACCAGTGCATCAGTCTTTCCCCCCGGAGGTATTGATACTGAATAGTCTGATAACTTGGGAAATGATTTTTTAAGTCTGTTATATATCTTTTTCAGTGCTTTAACAAAAGCATCATACTGTCCGTCCCCGTTAGCAGTCTCCTCGTATTCCCTGTTATATATCTTAATTTTTAAAGTCGCTACAGGTTTCAATCCATTTGACGTTGACAGGGAAAAATTCCTGATCTCAATCTTTTCATCTATATATTTATTCCTTAGAATGTCAGAGATGATATATGGCAAGTCTTCCTGTGTAACTGTCTCTTTCTTATCTCCCAGTTCAATAACTCTTTCAGTTATTTTAACCATAGATTCATCATCAAGATCTATACCCAGTTCTGCAAGGTTTTGTTTTATATTGGCCTTTCCTGATGTTTTTCCCAGGGCATAAATCCTTTTTCTGCCGAAGCGCTCGGGCAACAGATCATTAAAATAAAGCTGGTTTTTCTGATCACCATCAGCGTGGACTCCGCATGTTTGTGTAAAAACAGATTCTCCTATCAACGGCTTATTTGGGGGGATACGTATGCCTGAAAAAGACTCAACAAGTTTACTTACAAGATTTAATTTTGATTCCCTGATATTCATCTCACACTTCAAATGGTCCTTTATAACCCCGATAACGCTCGATAGTGGGACATTTCCGGCTCTTTCTCCAAGTCCGTTTACCGTTGTATGTATTCCTGCGATTCCTGCTTTAATTGCTGAATATACATTTGCTGTTCCCAGGTCATAATCGTTATGGGCATGAAAGTCAAAATTCAGCTTCGGATACTTTTTAAGAACATCCCTGCAATACTGGTATGTCTCATCAGGATTCAATATACCAAGGGTATCAGGCAGCATAAATCTGTCAATTTTTTCATTTTTCAGTGAGTCGAGCATAAAATAGACATAGTCTTTGGAGCTGCGCATGCCGTTTGACCAGTCTTCAAGATATATGTTAACTTTCAGATCATTTTTAAGTGCAGTTTTAATGGAGTATTTTATATCTTTTATATGCTCTTCCGGAGTTTTACGTAATTGTTCTGTCACATGCCTGTATGATCCTTTTGAAAGGATATTCATTACTTTTGCCCCTGCATCCTTTATCCAGTTGATTGATTCATCACCATCAACAAAGGCAAGCACTTCAATCCTGTCAAGCAGATTTTTTGCTGTGGCCCAGTTTATTATCTTCTTTACTGCTTCCAGCTCACCTTCTGAAACCCTAGCCGACGCAACTTCAATACGGTCAACCCTTATTTCCTCAAGAAGCAATTTGGCAATACTGAGTTTCTCACCGTCAGTAAAGGATACTCCCGAGGTTTGCTCACCGTCTCTCAGCGTTGTATCCATTATTGTAACTTTCATGATAGATAAGTTTTACATATATTAAAAAGACAATATCAAAATGGTTAATCCTAATTTAATCCATCAGCTATAGGATATTGCCCGGTTATTTTCAAAAGACTCAATTTTATCCCTGACGCTCATTAAGTAATCTATATCATCATACCCATTCAGGAGGCATTCCTTCTTATAGGGATTAATATCAAACTTTTCTGTTTTTCCTGAAGAAATGATTTTTATCTCCTGCTTTTCGAGGTTTATCTCAACTTCCGTTCCAGGATCAGAATCAATTAATCCGAACAGTTCTTCCAGAAATTCTTCGGAGACTGTCACCGGAAGTAATCCATTGTTTAAAGCATTATTTTTAAAAATATCAGCAAAGAAACTTGAAACAACAGCTTTAAATCCGTAATCGAATATTGCCCAGGCAGCATGCTCCCTGCTGGATCCGCTTCCAAAGTTCTTTCCTGCTACCAGTATTTGTCCAGCATACTTCGGATCATTTAACACAAAATCCTCTTTAAGCACATTATTCCTGTCGTATTTCCAGTCTCTGAACAGATTTTCTCCAAATCCTTTTCTTGTTGTTGTTTTAAGAAACCTTGCTGGAATTATCTGGTCTGTATCCACATTTTCAATGCGCAGAGGAACGCATGATGATCTTAATATTTTAAATTTATCTATTGACATTTTGATTTACGATTTTTAATTTTCGTTTTACGGTTATCATAACATATCTCTGGGATCAGTAATTTTACCTGTCACTGCAGCTGCTGCTGCGGTTAATGGACTGACAAGCATTGTTCTTGCCCCTGGGCCCTGTCTGCCTTCAAAATTCCTGTTTGAAGTAGCCAGTGCATACCTGCCTTCAGGAACCTTATCATCATTCATTGCCAGGCATGCTGAACATCCGGGCTGTCTTAATTCAAAACCCGAATCTTCAAGAATTCTGTCAATGCCTTCCTCCCTGGCTTGTTTTTCCACTTGCTTTGATCCCGGCACAATCCAGACTATCACTCCATTTGCCTTCTTCTTTCCTTTAACAAAATCAGCAAACACCCTCAAGTCTTCAATACGCCCGTTTGTACAACTGCCAACAAAAACATAATCTACCTTCTTCCCGAGAACAGGATCACCCTGTTTAAAATCCATGTATTTCAAAGCTTTATTAAATGAGCTTATACTATTGCCGGGAATTTCATTATCACCAGGTATATTTCCGGTTATTCCAATGCCCATGCCCGGATTAGTTCCGTATGTTATCATCGGCTCGATATCTGCAGCATCAAATTTTATTTCTTTATCAAACGTACAATCTTCATCAGAATACAATGTTTTCCAGTATGCAAGTTTTTTATTCCACTCAGCTCCTGAAGGAGCATATTGCCTGCCTTTAATATAGTTATAAGTATTATCATCAGGTGCAATAAGTCCTCCCCTGGCTCCCATTTCAATACTCATGTTACAGATGGTCATGCGTCCTTCCATGCTCAGGCTTTTTATTGCTGTTCCGGCATATTCAATAAAATAACCTGTAGCTCCGCTTGCTGAGATTTTAGAAATTATATAAAGGACGGCATCTTTTGCTGTTACTCCTTTGCCTAATTTACCGCTCACTGTAATTCTCATTTGTTTTGGTTTTGGCTGCAGTATGCACTGTGTAGCCAGTACCATTTCCACTTCACTGGTACCAATACCAAAAGCAATACTCCCAAAGGCCCCGTGTGTAGAAGTATGACTGTCACCACACACTATTGTCATTCCCGGCTGGGTAATGCCCAGTTCAGGGCCAATAACATGAACAATACCCTGATACGGATGGTTTAATCCGAATAGCTGTATCCCATGTTTTTTAGTGTTTTCCGATAATTTGTCTACCTGCGTCCTTGATAATTCGTCCTTAATTGGCAGGTGCTGGTCTATAGTCGGCACATTATGATCAGGTGTTGCAACTGTATTAATCGGCCTGAAAACCTTTACGCCCCTGGCATCAAGACCGGCAAAAGCCTGAGGGCTTGTAACCTCATGTATCAGATGCCTGTCAATATATAATACACTGGGGCCTCCTTCGATCTCATCAACAACATGTGCATCCCAGATTTTATCAAACAATGTATTATTTTTCAATTTATTAGGATTTAGAAATATTAAACAATTTTGTTTATTGCATCCAGAAGTGCTTCTACTGAAGCAGTAATTATATCTGTATTACCCGCAAACCCGTAATAATAATTACCCTTGCTTTCAACCTGGATATGCACCTTTCCCAGGTCATCACTACCCCTTGTTATTGCCTGCACAAGAAATTCCTCCAGCCGGAACCTCTGGTGTACCATTTTTTTAATAGCAGCAAATGTAGCATCAATGGGTCCGTTACCTGAAGATGTCTCTGTAAATTTCTCCCCGTTGAAATTTAATGTCACTGTTGCAGTAGGTATGGCTGTTTTACCACATAATACCTGTAATTTATCCAGTTTAATTCTCTGGTTTTGTTTACTGCTGGATTTTCCTATCAGTATTTCAAGATCATCATCTTTAATATCTTTTTTCTTATCTGCAAGCCTGAGAAATTTATCATACAGCTTATCCAGTTCATCCTTGCTAAGTTCGTATCCCAGCTTGGTAAGCCTGTATTTTATTGCTGCCCGCCCACTCCTTGCAGTAAGGTCAATTGAAGATTCGTTAATGCCGACATCCACAGGATTGATTATCTCATAATTTTCCCTGTTCTTTATTACACCATCCTGATGTATTCCTGAAGAATGTGCAAATGCATTTCTTCCCACTATTGCCTTATTAGGCTGCACAGGCATATTCATCAGACTTGATACCAGCCTGCTGGTAATGTATATGTTCTTTGTATCAATATTGGTTTCTATTCCGAGATGTTTTCTGCTTTTAAGTAT
>CAZFHF010000263.1:0-4854 GCA_964518655.1 uncultured Bacteroidales bacterium
TTTGTTTTTTGGGTTTTGAGATTTGTTATTTCAAAAAGGGCGCTGTCCCTTTTTTGTCCCTTTTTTTATTAATATTGTAAATTAGAAAACAAAAAATATTATGACGAAAGTATTAGGGATCGGGAATGCTCTTGTGGATATTCTTATAAGACTGAAGAATGATCAGCTGTTAGCGGATTTTTCATTGCCAAAAGGTAGCATGCAGCTGGTTGATAAAGGATTTGCCAGGCAATTGGAGATGGCGGCTGTTGAAATGAATTCACAGCAAGCATCCGGAGGATCGGCGGCCAATACTATACACGGACTTGCACGGTTGGGTGTTGGCGCGGGATTTATAGGCAAAGTCGGAAATGACGCGCTGGGAAAATTTTTCATTAGGGACATGGAGGAATCAGGGATAAAGCCTGTAGTGTTTTACGGACAGTCAGATACGGGAAGGGCAGTAACATTAATAAGTCCGGACACAGAACGCACATTTGCAGTATATCTGGGTGCTGCGATGGAACAAACACCGGATGAAATTAACAGCCTGCTTTTTAAAGGATATCAGTATCTGCACATTGAAGGGTATTTGCTTCAAAATCATGAACTTATAGAAACTGTACTTGAACTGGCAAAAAGAAATAATTTAAAAGTATCACTTGATTTGGCAAGTTATAATATTGTTGAGGAGAATCTCGGGTTTCTGAGATCCCTGGTCTCGAGATATGTTGATATAATTTTTGCTAATGAAGATGAAGCCAAAGCATTTACGGGGAAGGAAGCTGAGGAGGCTCTCTACGACTTATCTGATATAACGGAAATTGCGGTAGTGAAAACAGGAGAAAAGGGTTCGCTGGTAAAAAGAAACAAGGAATTTTACAGAATAGGGATAACAAAAGTAAACTGTATTGATACTACGGGAGCAGGTGATTTGTATGCTGCCGGATTTTTGTATGGGATTATTAATAATATGCCGCTTAAAGAAAGTGGTGAAGCAGGGGCACTTCTGGCGGGAAAAGTAATTGAAAATATTGGCGCTAAGATATCTGCAGGTGCATGGAAGGAAATAATGAATCTTCTTTAGTTACTTTTTGTTTTTATATTTCTTAACTGTTTCGATAAATTCATCAAACAGAAATTCAGTGTCTTTTGGCCCGCTGGAGGCCTCAGGGTGAAACTGCGTTGAAAAGAATGGCTTTGATTTATGCTTCATTCCTTCATTTGTATCATCATTAAGGTTTACAAACAGGGGGTTCCAGTCATCGGGCAGTGTATTATTGTCGATGGCAAAGCCATGATTCTGTGAAGTGATATATGCTTTATTTGTGCCTTTAAGAATAACCGGTTGATTATGACTTCTGTGGCCATATTTAAGCTTATAGGTGTCAGCACCAGCTGCCAGTCCCATTAATTGATTTCCCAGGCATATGCCATATACAGGAATTTCTTTTTCATATACTTTTTTGATGTTATCAATAGTATTAACGCACATTTTAGGATCTCCCGGGCCATTTGATATGAATAATCCGTCAAATTCCTCCCCGGAAACATCCCAGTCCCACGGGACAAGAACAACTGTTGTATCACGGGCTATTAAATTCCTGATAATGTTATATTTCACTCCGCAGTCAATTAATAATATTTTATACCTGCCGTTTCCAAATATCTTTTTTTCCTTAATACTCACTTGTTCTACCAGGTTTTCTTTATTAGGATCATACAAGTCAATTTCTTCGCCGTTAAAAATAACTTTCCCCAGCATAGTACCATGTTCTCTGAGTATTTTTGTTAACTGCCGGGTATCGATACCGTATATTCCCGGCACTTTGTACTCTTTCAGCCAGTCTCCAAGACTCTTATTTGCATTCCAGTGGCTGTATTCAGCAGTGTAATCGGATATTATCAGTCCTGAAATATGCAATGCATATGATTCAAAATGCCTGTACATATTATCTGCTTTGGTGTTGTCAGGGACACCATAATTACCAATAATAGGATATGTCAGCACCAGGATCTGTCCTTTATATGATGGGTCTGTTAAACTTTCGGGATATCCGGTCATTGACGTGTTAAATACTACCTCACCTGAAACAGATTTATCATAGCCAAATGATGTTCCCTCAAACTCAGTGCCGTCTTCCAGAATAATTTGTACTTTTTTCCCCTCAGTCATTATAAAAAAATATTGTTTATCAATCGCTTTGTTTAATTAATGTATATATTATCTCCTCCGCTTGTTCAGGTCCGATTTTTTTGGCAACTATTACTTTGTTATGATCCAATAAATATATTTGAGGAGTTGCCATTATGTTATAATTGATCTTATATTCATATGAATATGGATTCCAGGCATTTATCCAGTCATATAATTTATATTTGTTAACAAAGTCAACCCACTTTATTTTTCCTTCTTCACCGAATAGCGTACTTATTGCCAGCACTTTAACATTCTTGTTTTTCAGGCTATTCTGATATATTTCATACATCTTCGGAACAACCTTTTTGCAATGTCCGCAGTCTGCTTCCCAGAACAACAGAATAATAAAATCTGATTCGGTAGTATAAAGGCTGAATGGTTTTCCGGCATGGGGGAATTTTTTAAGGGCAGTATCGTTTTCTGCCTTAATAAAATGCTCTGACGGAACGTCAATCAATTCCATGTCAGGAGCCTTCATGCCGATTAACAAAGGTTTCTGTTTTTCAACTCTCTCTTTTAATCCTTTTAAGAATTTAGGGTCGCTCCACCATGATTCGGTTAAATAATATTTGTCAGCTATGTGGATCTGAACAGCATCCATACCCATAATATTAAGCTTTCCATAATAGTTAAACAGGGTGATGAGCATAAATCTGAACAAGCTGGAATCGGCCTTTGATTTTTCTATAAGCATATCTATTTCAGGAATTATGGAATCAGGTATCTGGGGGATTACATTTGTTATGTAATTCATTATTTTATCTTCATATATTGGCGTTCTCAGCAGGCGGGCATCAGAAATATTAAAATTGTCGAAATAGTGATTCCTGAAATAATAATATTGCCATGTAGAGTCAAGTATATTACCTTCGTCATCTTTTGGCGGATCAGGGACTTCTATATCCAATGTAGCCTTAATAAAAGTCGATATGAATAATCCTTTATTTTCTTCAACCGTTTTGTTTGCGTGGGCAATTCTTTCTTCATTTATTTTATTCAGCTGGGTTATATATGTTTCCCTCTCTTTTTCACTTATAGTATCGGAAATTTTTTCCTGAATGGATATTGCCTTCTCCTGGGCGGCCTTCATGTATTTCTGAAAATTGTTGAATATTGTATTTTCCTCCGAACCTTTGATTATCATGTTATCTATGAAATTTGAAGTATCGGTCTCGATATAAAACTTCTGATTATCATCTATTAATAATTCAAAGAATTTTGTACTTGGAAGAAAAATAATGTACATTCCGCCGGGCAGCTTAGCTTTTCCTTTAAAGGTACCGAGCCCCTTTTTGTCTATCCATGTCGTATCATCGGGGTACATTGATTTGTTAAGGTAGTGCCCTAGAATGACAGTAGTATCGCTAAGATTATTAATTTTAATTTTTATTTCATATCCCTGTGAATTGCATGTCAGGAATAGATTTAAGATTATAAAACATGAAATCCCGGATTTCAGCAATTTATTCATGATATTTATAAATGCACTTGTAATATTTATAATAAGGATAAAAGTCAAAAATGTAAAAGCCCAAAATTAGATATAAATGAATAATTAAAAAATATAATAATGAAGTGAGGCAAATTTTTATTGTGTCTGTTTCATTATATTCTTCTATTTTTATAATGCAATTAACTAAAATATTATGTATTCTTTTAAATACTGCCAGGAACTTGTTAACAGGGAACTGCAGAATATAAGGCTGGAAGAAGCTCCGCCTGAACTTTATGAACCTATACGGTATATTCTATCGATCGGGGGTAAGCGCATTCGCCCGTGTTTAACCCTTATGGGATGTAATCTGTTTACTGATACTATTGATATAGCCATAAGCACGGCACTGGCTGTTGAAATATTTCACAATTTTACCCTGATGCATGATGATATTATGGATAAATCAGAAACAAGACGTAACAACCAGACAGTTCATAAAAAATGGGATGAGGATACTGCAATACTTTCCGGGGATGCCATGTTAATAAAATCTTATGAATATATTTCCGGATGCAGGGAGAGTAATATTAAAAAGATGCTTGACTTATTCAATAAAACAGCAATGGAGGTATGTGAGGGACAACAGTATGACATGAATTATGAAAGCAGGGTTGATGTTACGATTGAAGAATATTTAAAAATGATAGAGCTTAAAACAGCAGTATTACTTGCTGCATCATTAAAGTTGGGAGCTATGGCTGGTGAGGCTTCGGAAGGTGATGAAGGATTGCTATATGAGTTTGGGAGGAATATAGGCATTGCTTTTCAGTTGCAGGATGATTTGCTGGATGTATATTCAGAGCCTGAAGTGTTTGGCAAGGCAATCGGGGGAGATATAGCCGCAAATAAAAAAACATATCTTCTTATTAGTGCGCTTAATAGTAAGGATAAAAATATTGTAGCCGCCTTAAGAGGCTGGATTGAAAAGCCTGTATTTGATAAAGAGAAAAAAATAAAGGATATAACAGAAATATTTAACAAATTAGGCTTAAAAGAGAGCACGCATAAAAAAATCATGGCTCACTTTGAAGCAGGATTAAAATGCCTTGATGAGGTATCAGTAACAGACAAGAGGAAAGTTAATCTCAGGGATCTGGCAAAAAAAATGATGGTTCGCGGAAGTTAGCAGCATTGCTATCGTTGTATTTTTCTCATAAAGCTGTCATAATGGCCTTTAAAT
>CAZFHF010000264.1:0-4825 GCA_964518655.1 uncultured Bacteroidales bacterium
CATCAGGAAATATGTAACTTGCGTTTCCCTTTAACCGGGACCCGTTAATATTAACTGCTGACATTCCTGTATTCACAATTTCAACAAATTGATTTCCCGGGCCTTCAAGAGGATTATAATGTATCTCGTTGATCATGAGATTTACTTGTTTCAGTGAATCGAAGGGATAAGCCCCCATATCAGGAACCGATCCGTCAGGGTCATCCGGCAGGGCGGGATTGCCGCTGTTTATCGCCGGTGAATTCTCTGACAGGTAAAGATTGTTTAGGAACAGGGGGTTGCCGTATATATTATGCAGTCCGTCAGGAAAATCAGTGTTGGTAAGTGAGTATGATACATCTGCCCGGGATAATCTGTCCCTGTAAACGGCGTTGATAATGTTATTGGCAAATATGCAGTTTACAATATCTGCATCCCCTCCGCCTGCGCCTATATTCTTCACAAAAGATGCCAGTCCGTAATGGTTTGCGTAAAACGTGTTATGCTCAATGTATCCGTATGAACCATAGTCCTTTATGCCGATACCCTGTCCGCAGTTCGCAATAATGTTTCTCTTAATCTCTGCAGTAGAGCCGCCGCCTATTGATACGCCTTTATCGCTAATATTATAAATAATATTGTTTTCCACAAGGATATCCATTGCACCCTCACCAAGGTCTATTGCATCGCTGTTATCCCCGTAAAAATTGTATATCCTGTTTCCGCGGATTATTCCATCCGGTATATGGTCATAATCAATAGCATCGGAATCATATTCGTCGTTTCCCTGCAGATCACAGTTTTCAACCAGTGCTGATTCAGCATATTTGATATTAATTAAGTCACCTGCCACATCTGTTTTCAGCGTGCACCCGCCGATGTATACTTTGCCGTACTGAACAAATACCGGGGCATTGACATTTTCAACACTCACATTCTGCATTGAAAAATCGGAATTGTATCCTGATATTGCCGCCCTGTCGCGTGTAAAGTCAGGGCCCCTTGTAGCCCCTGTTATATGGAGGTTTGAGATAACCGAAGAATCCGTTGCTTCAATGAAGCATAGGGCGCCCCAGGCATCCGAGTATTCGTTTGGAGCAATAATTACCGGTTCTTCCTCCGTTCCTTTGATGATAAGCCTGCCGTACACAAGGATATTGGCATTTTCAGGCATATAAATGTATACTCCGCTGTCAATTGTTAAGGTAGTGTTTGCATAGACTATTATATCATTTCCTGCATAATATGGCGAGTAGTCTTTGGTTAATGTTGTATCAGACAGAATGTCTGAAGGGATTATGCTGACGGATACTGTGTCAAACACTGCAGTGACAGTCAGAGAATCTTCACACAGAATAATATTTATCAGCTCCACGCTGTCTTCTTCAACACCTTCCCATCTTACAAATTTTTGTCCGATACCTGGAACCGCTTCCAGTTTCACTGGTATATCCCTGAAATATATCCCGGAAGTATTTACTGCTGTCCGCTCCGCTTCATTTATCCTGACGCTCCCCATACCCGGTTCTTCTATGTTAATATTCAGCACTGTAGTACCGCTCAGTCCGAAGTAATCAATAATATACTGCCGCATATAAGAAGGCCTGTTCCATGCAAAATTCCGCATCACTTCAACATTGCCGAGCCAGGCACCATAACTTGGGATAGGATCACCGTAATACGGTTCCCCGTCATCCCACCTTTCAATATGCCGGGCCATTTCATGACTCAGGTTGTCCTCAAGCCTGTCAATTACCGGGATCACGGTATCAGGGTGAAATATTGTATTCATGTAACCGGCAAACCGCTGGATGAATTTTGCTTCAAACTCTTTATTATCAAGAAGCTTCCTGAAGATAAGGGTTGACCAGTCAGGCGGATTAGAATACCCTGATGCCGAAGAAGTTGCAAATTCAAGGGTGTTATTATCGTAACCTGAGGACCTTTGGTTCGGCATACCAAATCCGTAATCAGAGTCAAAGAATATCCACCGCCATTTCCCGTATTCTTTTCTTTCGCGCCACATCCTCATATTCTGGTCCGGCCAGAAGACATTATCATAGTATATCTCGCATATCTGGTAATTAATATATTCGTCAATATCCATCCATTCTTCTACAGTCCTGTAATTTTCCTCAATTGAAAGGTTATTTGTTTCGATATAATCATAAAAAGAATTATAGTTGTCGGCATTGCCGTTCATAACCACCGGGGTACTTCTAAATTCATATTCAAGCAGGTCAATATCGTCAGGATTGAGGTTATGTATTGAAGCTATATAATTGCTGTTTATTTTATCCCTTATATTGTAAATGCCCCAGTATTCACCATTGAGGAATACAACTGACGGCAGGTATGCCTGGCAGTCGATGTCAATTTTATTTAGTACAAGAGTATGCTGGAGCGCATCCCTGAAAAAAGTACTGCGGTGGTCAGGGACCCCTGCATTTCGCAGGTAAAGGCTTTTAAAGATATTAAGTTTTCTTTCGGGGAATACCCGGTAGTTTATCTCGTCTGTTCCATACCTGTCCCTTGCATATATTGTAAAGGATATCTGGGGATAAAAGAGGGATGCCTGGCCTGATAACCTTAATCCTGCATTTATTGTGAACTCCGGCTCACTGTTTGTTTTGAAATATTGGAAAGTGACAGGGATTTCACGTTCTTTCATTATCTTGTGATAAATCCCTGTAGTCGAATCCCATAGTGCCTCGGGCGGAGTAATAATTGATATTACAGGCAGTGAAATATTCTCATCTATAAAGTATGTCCTGTTTACTATTGCACTGGCCAGTTTATTGTTCTCAAATGATCTTGCTCCGAGTACTGTGGTTTGGGTAATATCAAAGGCAGAATCATAAGGTTCGGAAGTGCTTCCCGGTTTTGATCCGCCGAGCGTGTACCTAATTTCTGTATCAGCTGAATCACCGGTAATATTAACTTCCTGTGTCCCGGAATAAAACCCGCTTTCCGGGAGAACACCAGGACTTTCAGCATATTGCTGATTCAGTGTCCCTTCAGTTGTGTTTGATGCTTCGGGTGTTGGCTCGGAAAAGTACAGCCATGTTGCCGAGCCGTCAGGTTTACGGCCCATGGAAACATCATGCAGCTGTAATCCGAAAGTTACCAAATCCACAAGTGATCCGTCAGGATCAAACAAGCCGATGCTTTCTCCTGCACGGCTCAGTGCAAAGTTCAGGTGATAGTAGTCAGTTGTAAAATATATTAATTCGCCTTGAGAGTCACGCCATGGGCGGGTGTATGTATGATCGGGAATATCGTCATAGCCGTCGGCCCAGAACCTAAGGAATCCTTTGGCCTCAATGACAGTACCGGCAGGGATCTCCCATCTGACGGGATTGTCCGGATCATCTGTAAGATAATATCCTCCTATATTAACATCATAGCTCTCGTCGTTGTACAATTCAACCCAGTCAGAGTAATCATCAAAGTCAATGATATCAGTATTTATGGATACATTGGATGCAAGAAACTCATTAATAAATATATTATGTGCAGCCTGTGAAAATAAAACAGCAGAAAGAAGCATTCCGCATATTATGGTTATAAGGTTCTTCATATAGAAGTTATTCCTGGTTGATTTTTAAAACCTTTCTGCTACCAGCGAAACCTTCATCATCAAATACTTTCATAAAATATATCCCGTCTTTTAATGATGATATATCAACCTGTTTCATTGCTGATTCAAGGATCATTCTTCCATCTGCACTGTATAGCACAATATAACTGAGGTTCTCATAATCTATGTTCAGTATATCCTTGCACGGTACCGGGTAAACATTGGTTTCCATAATTTCCTCCTGTGAAATACCTGATAAACAATCTTTAAAATAAACATTCGGACTGCCGGCAATAAAATATTGAATATCCGGATCATATATTTTATCTGCAGGAGGGAATGGCAGCTCCCATACACATACTTCACCTAAATCCGGCATATTGGATATATCCAGAATACCATAATAATGCACATTATAAGAGAATAATTCTAAGTTTTTTGAAATGTCCAGATTTGTTAGCAGGTTACCACCGCATGCCAAAGACTTTAAAACAGTACAATTGGAGGTTTCCAAAGTTGTTAATTCGTTATTATTGCAATATATTGCAGTCAATGCAGTGTTACCGGAAACGTCCAGGTTATACAGCGTATTATCTTCGCAAAACAAAGATATCAGGGCAGTATTATTGGATATATCCAGGTCCTCAAGCTGGTTGTTCCCGCAATACAAATGTCCCAGGGCAGTACAACCGGAAATATCCATTTCGTATAGCAGGTTATTTTTACAGCTTAACTCCTTCAGAGAATTACAGCCGGACACATTAAGATCAGTAAGCAGGTTTTCATCACAAGTCAGATGAATTAATGAAGCACAGCCTGAGGCATTCAGACCGGCAAGTTTGTTCTTCTCGCAATAAATATGTGTCAGGGCAATGCAGGTGGAAATATCCAGTGCAGTAAGATTGTTGTTCTCAGTGTATAAATGTGTCAGTGCAGTACATCCGTCAACATCCAGATTCGTCAGCTTGTTATTACCGCAATATGCAATTTCCAAAGCATGGCAGCCGGAAATATCAAGGGCCGTCAACAGGTTCTCATTGCAATTTAAGTATTTTAAAGCAGAGTTACTGGTCCCTTTTAAAGTGGTTAGCTTGTTAAATCCGCAATGCAGATCTTCCAGGGCAGTGCATGCTGATATATCCAGGCTTGATAACATATTGCCTGCACAATTCAGATATATTAAAGCATTATTTCCTGAAACATCTAAACTGGCTATCTTATTAGAACCGCAATACAATGAATCCAGATTTATAAATGCTTCAATGC
>CAZFHF010000265.1:0-333 GCA_964518655.1 uncultured Bacteroidales bacterium
TTTTAACCAGTTCCTCAACACTCAGGTCCAGCACTCTTTTAGATGTATCACAACCAATTGCTTTTAATTCATCAATTATCCATCCTTCAATCTCATCGCCAAATTCTTCCAGATTTACATCTTCTTCGTCTTCAGAAATACCTTCTCTGTAAACATCAATCTCATAGCCGGTAAGCTGGCTTGCCAGCTTAATATTCAAACCCCCTTTTCCGATAGCCAGGGATACTTCATTAGGTTTTAAATACACTTCAGCCCGTAGTTTTTTGTCATCTATTTTAATTGAAGTTATTTTAGCAGGACTAAGTGCGCGGGTTATATATAATTGAACATTAT
>CAZFHF010000265.1:343-4809 GCA_964518655.1 uncultured Bacteroidales bacterium
TTAGTATAGTTAATAACGTCAATATTTTCATTTTTCAGCTCCCTTACAATACCATGAATTCTGGATCCTTTCATTCCCACACAGGCTCCGACGGGATCAATTCTTTCATCGTATGATTCAACAGCAATTTTTGCTCTTTCACCCGGTATTCTTACTATCTTTTTTATAGTGATTAGTCCGTCAAATATTTCCGGGACTTCCAGTTCAAAAAGTCTTTCAAGGAACACAGGTGATGTTCTGGAAAGCATTATCAGAGGATTATTATTTCTCATTTCAACCTTAATAACAACTGCCCTTATAGTATCACCCTTTCTGAAATAATCTGATGGTATTTGTTCCGCTTTCTGAAGTATCAGTTCATTTCCTTCTTCATCCAGAATAAGAATTTCCTTTTTCCATACCTGATATACTTCACCAGTAACAATATCGCCGATTTTTTCCTTATATTTTTCGTAAACATTGTTTTTCTCGAGATCAAGAATCCTTGATGTAAGGTTTTGCCTGAGGGCAAGGATAGCTCTGCGGCCAAAACTTGCTAATTTCACTTCATCTGTAACCTCTTCTCCTATTTCATAATCAGCATCAATTTTTTTTGCTTCTGACAGTGCTATCTGTAAATTTGGATCTTCCACCTGTTTATCTGCAACAACCTCGCGGTTCCTCCATATCTCAAAGTCCCCCTTATCTATATTGATAATAATATCAAAATTATCGGAAGTTCCGCACATCCTCATGAGCATACCCTTAAAAACATCTTCAAGCACACTCATCATAGTTGCCCTGTCAATATTCTTGAGCTCCTTGAATTCAGAGAAAGTCTCAATAAGATCAATATTTTCCATCTAAATAATTTTTAATTAAATTGCACAACTACCCTGGCACTTTTTATTTCACTAAAGTCGAATACGTAATTTTTTAATACAGGTTGCTTTAAATTTTTATGTTTTTTTTTCTCTTTATCTTCTGCTTTAATTTCTATATGGTCTTCAGATACTTTCACCAGTTTTCCTGTTGTTTTGAGGCCGTCTTTGGTGACAATATCCAAGTTCCTTCCCATGTTTTTTTGATATTGCAGATGTAATTTTAAAGGTTTATCCAAACCCGGTGATGACACCTCCAAATCATAGTTGTCATCATCGCCGGGCAGGTTGTTTTCAATTGTCCTGCTTAGCCTGACACAATCAGATATCTTTACACCGCTCATACTGTCAACATATACATTTATCCTCTTTGAAGGACTGACTGTCACATCAACAAGAAACAGATCACTGTTTTTTATTTGTTCAACAACCAGCCTCCTTATATATTCCTCAGTTATCATAAGAATTTATGTTAACAAAATAGGGGACTTTTGTCCCCTATTATCATACATCCAACAAATATCAATGCAAAGCTATAAATAATAGTTCAAATGACAAAATAACTTGTTCATAATTTAATGTTTTAAAAGAATTTATGATTTTTGTAAAAGTTTTTAATATAAGTAGCAATATTTACATTTATTTTAAATATCGAAATAGTGAATTCTAAACCTGCCAATAAAAGAAAGATCATCAATGATCCCGTACATGGATTTATCATGATACCTTCTCCCTTTATTTATGAAATTATTGAGCATCCCTTTTTTCAACGTTTGCGAAGAATAAAACAGCTGGGCCTTACAAGCTATGTTTATCCGGGAGCAACGCATACCAGGTTTCAGCATGCTCTGGGTGCTGCTCACCTGATGGGTCAGGCTATTCAAAATATAAGGCTGAAGGGCCTCGATATAACTGATGATGAAGCTGAAGCAGCAACAATAGCAATCCTGTTGCACGACATTGGACATGGCCCCTTTTCACATGCGCTGGAACACAGCATTATTGATAATGTTACACATGAAGATGTATCTGCTTTGTTAATGAACAGACTAAATGAGGAATTTAACGAAAGGCTGGATCTGGCAATTAAGATATTTAATAATAATTACAACAAGAGGTTCCTGCACCAGCTGGTGTCAAGCCAGCTCGACATGGACAGGCTTGATTACCTGTCAAGAGACAGTTTTTATACAGGAGTGACAGAAGGAGTAATTGGATCTGACAGAATAATAAAGATGTTAAATGTTATTAATGATAACCTGGTGGTTGAGGCAAAAGGTATATATTCAATTGAAAAATTCCTGATAGCACGAAGGCTTATGTTTTGGCAGGTATACTTCCATAAAACGGTACTGGCAGCTGAAAACCTCGTGGTTAAAGTGCTTCGGCGGGCAAAGAATGTGGCAGACTACGATCCTGACCTGTTTGCCGTAAACGGCCTTAAATTCTTCTTTAAAAACAATATTGGCCGGGGGAATATAATGGATAAAAAGGATGAAATAATAGACAATTTTGTGAATCTTGATGATAATGATATTATTTCGTCAGTAAAGGAATGGATAAATCATCCTGATAAAATACTGTCAACCCTTTCGCATAACCTAATTAACAGAAAACTCCCGAAAATACAAATCAGGGAAAAAGAGTTCAATAAGAGTTATGTCAATAAAATTATTAAAGAAGCTGTAAAAATTTATGACTGGCCAGCAGAAAGTATAGATTATCTGGTTTATACAGGCAGTATATCTAATAGTGCATACAGTAAATTGGATGATAAAATAAAAATATTATATAAATCTGGAGAAATTAAAGATATTGTTGATGCATCTGATATTTTTAGTGTATCTGTCCTGTCGAAAATTGAAAAGAAGTACTTTTTATGCTGCCCTGAATCAGTCCTCCCAGGCTAAAAGAAAATAGCACATTGCAATTTATGGATTAAACGTCTGCGGAAGCAATAAAATTTTATATTTGTGCTTAAGTTTAGTATTTAATGATTAGTTTTGTGCGCAAATTTTCTTATATGGAATTTACGGCGAAAGCAATAGCTGAATATTTGAAAGGAGAGATTGAAGGAGATCCGGAAATTATAGTAAATAGCATTTCAAAGATTGAAGATGGGAAACCAGGGACATTATCATTTCTGGCAAATCCCAAGTATGAAAAGTATTTATATACAACCGATGCTTCAATAGTGCTGATTAACAAAGATTTAAAGATCGCAAAAAAAGTAAAAAGCACATTAATAAGAGTTGGTGATGCATATCAGGCTTTTGCTGTACTGATGGATCTATATGTAAAATCCTTACCGCAGAAAAAGGGAATAGATAAGTTAGCCTTTGTATCTGATACGGCTAAGACAGGTAAAGATGTTTATATCGGAGCATTTGCATATATAGGGGAAAATGTTAAGATAGGAGATAATGTTAAAATATATCCGCATGTATATCTGGGTGATAACGCTGTTGTAGGGAGCAATACAACAATATTTTCAGGGGTGAGGGTATACAATGACTGTTTAATTGGTTCCAATTGTTATATACATTCAGGAGTTATCATTGGCAGTGATGGGTTTGGCTTTGTACATCAGGCTGACGACAACTATAAGAAAATACCACAGCTGGGCAATGTTGTTATTGAAGATAATGTTGAGATTGGGGCGGCTACATGTATTGACAGGGCTACCATGGGTTCAACGATAATAGGTAAAGGCGTGAAGCTTGATAACCTTATTCAGATAGCACATAATGTAGAAATAGGTGCTAACAGTGTTATAGCAGCACAAACAGGTATTGCAGGATCAACCAAGATTGGCAAAGGATGTATGATTGCTGCGCAGGTGGGAATAGTCGGGCATATTAAGATCGCTGATAATGTGAAAATAGGTGCTCAATCCGGAGTCACTAACAATATTGATAAAGAAGGAGAAATCGTACTGGGATCACCAGCCATAAATATTTCAAATACACGCAGAGTAATTGCTATCTACAGGAATCTTCCCGAGTTGGCGCAGAGAATTAATAATCTTGAAAGAGAGCTTAAAAAACTTCAGGAAAAAGAAAAATAAAACTACTTTTCCTATTGATTACATAATTTTTTATATATTTCGCAATTATTTTTTGCGAATTTTATTATTATATCTTTTTATAGTATATGTCAGATAATCAAAGAACGATTTCAAAAGCAGTTACTATCAAAGGAAATGGACTTCACTCCGGATTAAATGTCGAATTAACAATCAAACCGGCTCCTGTAAATCATGGTTATGTATTTAAAAGAACTGACATTAAAGAACAGCCCTTAATCAGAGCATTAGCTGAAAATGTTTCTACCACTGACAGAGGGACCGCCCTGAAAGAGAATGACGTTGAGATTTTAACAGTGGAACACGTGCTTGCTTCATTATATGGCCTTGGTGTAGATAATGCCCTGCTTGAACTTAAAGGGCCGGAGGTTCCGATTCTTGATGGAAGTGCGAAGTTTTTTGTTAAAGCAATTCTTGAAGCAGGAATTAAAGAGCAGGACGCTGAAAGAAAATACTATGAATTGAAAGAAAAGGAATATTGCAGAGATGAAGAAAAAGGTCTGGAAATTGTTGCATATCCC
>CAZFHF010000266.1:0-4801 GCA_964518655.1 uncultured Bacteroidales bacterium
CAGGGAAAGGTATATTCTCCTGTCAGAGATATTTCCTAGTTCCGATGCAGCTATTGTTGCATAATCTATCGGCAGGGCGATTGGCTGTCCGTGGAAGTTGCCGCCGTTGATGGCAATGCCGTTATCAAGGATAACAGGGTTGTCAGTCACGGAGTTCAGCTCAATGGAGATTATCTCTTTCAGGTGCAGCCATGCATTTCTTGAGGCGCCGTGCACCTGGGGGATGCACCGTATTGAATACGGGTCCTGCACGCGGCTGCAGTTCTTATGCGAGGCATTGATCTCAGAATTCTTAAGCAGGGTTCTTATCCTCTCTGCCACGTAGATATTTCCTTTATAGGGCCTTAGCTGGTGCAGGTTTTTGTCGAAAGCCTTTACTGATCCCAGCATAGTTTCAAGGTTCATGGCAGCTATGATATCGGCATTGTCAAGGCAGTTTTGCAGTCTCTCGGCGATCTTAACGGCATGCGCCAGCATGAACTGGGTGCCGTTGATCAGCGCCAGTCCTTCCTTTACACCAAGTTCGATAGGTTTAACATTGAGTTTCTTAAGCAGGAGGTAGGTTGGGACAATTTCGTTTTTGTAATGAACTTCGCCGAGTCCGATCAGCGGCAGGAAGAGGTGTGCCAGGGGTGCAAGGTCGCCGGATGCACCCACTGATCCCTGGGACGGGACGCAGGGAAGAATATTTTCTTCGATAAACCATAATATACGGTCAAGTGTTTTTATTGATATACCTGAGTTTCCCTGCGCCAGGGAGTGCACTTTAAGGATCAGCATAAGGCGTGTAAGCTCAGGGTCAATCAAAGGTCCTACACCCACGCTGTGGCTGGTAAGCAGGTTGTATTGCAGTTTTTTTGTGTCTTCCTCCGAGATGATTGTGGTGCACAGAGGTCCGAATCCTGTATTTATACCATATACATTCTCATGGTTGCGCGCCATGTTTTCTACCACTGAGCGGTTCTTATTTATCTTGTCCCTTGTCAGATCAGTTATCTGCCCTTTGCAATTCCCGTGGCACATATCCAGGGCGATGCCGACCGATAGATCTTCCTCACCATATTTAAAAACATTTTGCATAATAACAGGTATTAGGGCTTGTTTTTCCCCTGAAACAAGCTTTGGTAAGTAAAGATACTCGATAAATTCATGAAAAATTATGATTTTTATCTGTTTATACAGAAAATAGGAGCAGGGGACGTTGCTAAAACGGAGTTTATATTATAACTTAATTTCTATTACTAATTTATGAACATTGAATATTTTCTTCTTAAATGATTTTAAACATTATATTTGTTGTAGTAAAGATAATTCCGGGTAACATTGAAAAGATTAATAATTACATTATTCTATATATTTTTAATTTTAGCTGCAAACTCACAGGAGAAAAGATTGGCATTGGTTATTGGCAATAGTAACTATATGTATGGGGGTACGTTAGCAAATCCGGAAAATGATGCTGACTCAATAAGTCAGAGATTAATAAAATTGGGATTTAATGTATTGACCCATAAAAATTTAGAACAGAAATCAATGCAACGGGTGATTGATGATTTTGGGCTATTGTTGAAGCATTATGAAGTTGGCCTGTTTTTTTATGCTGGTCATGGAATTCAGGCAAAAGGCACGAATTATTTAATTCCGGTAGATGCAAATATAAGGACAGAAAATGATGTTGAATATACTTGTGTTAAAACAGGCAGAATATTAGCAAAAATGGAAGACGCAGGCTCGAAGTTAAATATTATAATACTGGATGCCTGTCGCGATAATCCGTTTGAAAGACAATGGACAAGAAGTACAACTGGACGGGGATTAGCGTTTATGAATTCTCCTGTGGGAACATTAATAGCATATTCGACTGCACCAGGCCAAACTGCATCAGACGGATATGAAACAAATAGCCCGTATACTTCAGCTCTTATAAATTACATAAATCAACCAGAGATTACTATTCTTCAAATGTTTCAATATGTGAGAAAAGATGTCAGACAAAAGACTAATAATTTGCAAATTCCATGGGAATCAACATCATTAGAGGGAAATTTCTATTTTGCAGCAGCAAAAAAGGATTTACCTGTTACTACAACTGATAAAAAAGAAAAAGATGATGTAGCAGAAAAAGAAGAGGTTTATAAAGAAATTGAAGGAACAACAGATACTAAAGCTAAATTGAAAAAAGATTCAGTTTTTGTTTCAGGATGCGCTGCACTGGTTACTGATTTTAGTATAATTGATGATAAGTTTGCACACCTTCTGGGCGGTGGAGGTAGATTTTTTATAAATGATTTTTTCTTTGGTGGTTATGGAATAAAGATTATCAATAATATTAAATTTCAGGATACTACGAGTCTGGATAATTATAATCACGGTTTTAAGCACGGGGGATTATGGGTGGGTTACAGCTTTATGTCCAATAGATTATTTTATCCTACAGTAAGTCTGCAGTTAGGTTGGGGCAAAATTGCCGATCATTTATCTTCCAACATATTTGATGAAACAGATGTTGATTTCTTTGTTATAATACCAGCCATTGAACTGGAAGCAAATATTTCGCAAATTTTAAGAATCAGCATCGGAATAAACTATCGCTTTGTTGATAATATTGATTATCAAATTTATACGGAATCTTATTTCAATAGTCCCGGAGTGTTCATGTCCGTTAAGTTGGGATGGTTTTCAAATTGAAAATGAAGAAACCGGATTTAATTGGTCAAACGGATACAAATAACCGTATCTCATTAATTCGATAAGTGGCATCAAATTTCCGGGAATCATTTACTTACAACAAGCTTCCTTACATTTACCACCCTGTCCTGTATCACTTTTACAATATACACTCCACCTGGCAAACCACTGCCGTCAAAAATAAAAGAATAACTGCCTGCAAGAAGGTTATCTTCAACAATTACAGAGACTTTCCTGCCACGCAGATCAACAACATCAACGGTAACAAAACCATTATCCTGAATTGAGAACTCTAAAGTTGTTGTATAGTTAAAGGGATTTGGATAAACTTTAAAAAATTCAGGATCAGATATATTGTTATTATTATCCGAAATAGCAGAATATAGATATTCAATTGCACCTATATCAATAACTGCAATTTCATCATTGTTACCATCCATAATTCGTGATTCCCCGAAAATATCAGCAGAAGGCAGATTTAAACCGGAAGTATCTGCAATACCCTGGTCAATACAAGGCGATCCTTCTGATAAAGAGTAACCGTCCCCATCCAGTAACGGATCGGTTGTTATATTATCACATACACCTGATAAATCAATTTCACTGGAAGCATTTTCAGCCTTAAAATACCCTCCGCCGTCATTTCCATAAAAGCAGGAATTCCAGATAACTGTTGTATCACAATCATCAGTTACCAGTCCTGCAGGGATGGCATCAATACCATATGAAGTCAGGTTCAATGATCCGATACCGGCAATGCCATATCCTCCAACACCTATTGAAGATGTTATATTTATAGTGTCAGTATCAGAAAATACGGTGAAATTAATAGAACCTGAACCGCCGGATTGAACGCTGCATGATACGATCATTGAATAACATTCATAGGACTCTGCCATAATAGTTGTGTCACTTTCCGTATCTCCATTTACCCTGATTGTCACATTACATGGCGCACCTTTATTTACAAAACCTTCATGAAATGTAGCTCCGGCTAAAATACCTCCGCTGTATGAATATGTTACAGCTACATCACCTTCTCTCCAGTCGTCTAATTTATATCCTTCCGGGGCCAGGAATGTTTCCGAGAAGGCTACAATATTATTTATCAGTGTTTGATTCGATTCAGTGGCAAATATTCCGGCACCAAAGCGGGAAGAGTTGCGGACTATTGTGTTATTGATTATTACCGAGCTGTCTTTTTTTGCATAAATTCCGCCACCGGCGACCCCGGAATTATTGTCCGATATGATATTATTAACTATTGTGGCAGATGCACTGTAAAGCGTTATCCCTGCTCCCGATCCGTTATCATCATTATTGTTCCTGATAGTATTGCCTGAAATAACGGCGGAGGAAGAACTGCATTCGATACCAAATCCACCATTGTTTTGAACAGTATTATTTTCTATCATTGCGGAGCCGCCATAAAATGCTATTCCGCCCCCGGCACACCATTCAACAACATTATTTTTTACTGACGGGCAACCATCTGCATAATAGTAAATCCCCAATCCTATGAAGTTTCTAATCGTGAAACCTTCAATAGTGCTATTTAAACCTTCGTAGGACATGCCGTCCGCGAATCCGAAAAATTCTGTCCCTTCACCGTTAATAATGCAATCTGACGGCCCGTTAAGGGATTTAACAACAATCTCCTTACCATCTAATGAAAGATCTACGTTCCCGCTGCCGGTATAAGTTCCGTCATTTACAAGCACAGTGTCACCATCTGTAGAAGCGTCAATACCATCCTGAATAGTGGATTCACCGTGAACAACAATAATGGTCCCGGCGTTTGCGACTCCTGTTAAAAAAAATAAAAATGCAATACTGAGAAAAGTTTTCATATTGACCCCCTTGTTTATAAGATTTAAGGACGCCAAGATAAGTAAAATGAATTCCTGTAAATATGATTTATGATTGCTTTTTGATTGATTTTAATTTTTGTTGTCGCTTTAACAAAAAAATCTGCCTTATTTTTAAATTAAGTCTCACAAAGGTTACAAGTAATCCATAATCCTGCCCGAAATATGAAGCAATGAAATTTCTGCAAGCTTTGTCTGATATTTAACGGATATAAGTCGTTCTTCGGCATCGAGGAGGCTCTTTT
>CAZFHF010000267.1:0-4800 GCA_964518655.1 uncultured Bacteroidales bacterium
AATGAGCTTAAAATGGAATATGAGGCAGAAACTGATATGACAACAATCGTGAATTTATCCCATCATAGTTATTTCAACCTGAAAGGGGAGGGAGATACAACAATACTCGACCATTATCTCATGGCTAACGCTGATTACTATACACCCGTTGACTGTACACTAATACCTACAGGTGAGCTTGCTCCTGTTGAGGGCACTCCGTTTGATTTCAGAGAAGGTAAACAAATAGGGCGTGATATAGGATTACCGGATAAACAGTTAGTATACGGACTGGGATATGATCATAACTGGGTGCTGAACAAAGATTCAGCTGACGAACTGTCATTTGCAGTAAAACTCTGGGAGGAGACAACAGGAAGGGTAATGGAAATTTATACTACTGAACCGGCATTTCAGTTTTATAGCGGAAATTTTATGGATGGCACGGTAAAAGGTAAGTCAGGTAAGATATATCACTACAGGGCAGCCGTTGCTATTGAGCCTCAGCATTTCCCTGATTCCCCTAATCACCCTGAATTTCCCTCAACAATACTAAAGCCAGGGGAAAAATACAGGCAGCTCAGCATCCTGAGGTTTAGTGTAAAATAAAAAAAAAGGGACAGCGCCCTTTTTAAGGGCGCTGTCCCTTTCTTATGCCCCTTCTATTCAATTATTATCTTACCGGTCCAGTTAGCGTTTTCATTTACCACCTGTATATAATATAAGCCTTTTGTGAAATCGCTGACATCGATGGTCGCTATTTCATTATTGATATATTCCTGAATTAATAATTTGCCGTCGACCGTAAATATTGAAATAACTGAATTTGATTGGCCGGGGCACCGGATATTTATGTAATAGTCTGCCGGACTGGGATAAACAAAATAGCCGGGATTATCTTTTGTGGCATCAAATACAAATGATAATAAACCTGTATGGAACATTCTGGTCTCTGACCAGTCACTTTCATTGCAGTTATTTGAGCTGCTTACCCTCCAGTAGTAAGTGGTATTTGATTCCAGTCCGGATACAGTATATGAAGATGACGCGATGCCGCTTTTTGAGGTGAATAAGGAGCTGAAATCCTGGTATTCTGATACCTGTACCGTATATTTATTGGCACCGGAAACCGCATTCCACTGCAGCTTGACTTCGTCTGAGAATATAAATAAATTGTTGGGGGGGAAAGTTGCTGCAGGCACATCAGGCACAGGAGATATACGGGTTACGGTCCACACACGGCTGTCACTTGTTCCGCAGTAAGTATTTCCTATATCATAATATCCAACTATTGTATTTCCGTGATCAGAAATAGCTCCTGCTTCAAAATACCCGAAATCGGGAGGCTCAAAATCGATACGCATATCCTCATTTATAGTTACTGAAGGTACATATAATGATAATGTATCACAGGAACCTAAATCAAATAATTTTATCTCAATATCATAGAAACTGTCTTCTTTATAATAAAAATTTATTGAGTATACTGACGGATCTGTTCCTGAATAGTCGTAATTGCATGTTATATCACCTTCTTCTTCAAATATTACCTTTCCGCAATCATCCATATTAGCCCAGCTATGAGTTCCTGCAGAGCCGCTTTCGTCATTTATCCATGCAATCAGCTGGTAATCGGTATCCCCTTCATCCCTGTCACATATATATACATCAAAGCCGATTACAGGGTCGGTATCAGGATCAAGGGCAGTACCGTATTCATCAGTCAGGGAGCTGAACGGTATTGAATATTCGTATAAATAATCTTCTCCGGAAATTGAATACCCGTAACAATAGGCTGGTCCCATCCATGAAACCTCACAAATATTATAATTATTCTCATACTCCATCCATGCAGGTGCAAACTGGTAGTGGCCGTTTGGCCAGTTCATGGGGCCGTCGCCGTCATACAGGCTGCCGACGTTAACATCAAAATAAAGCTCAGCCCTGTCAGATTCCCATTCTACAACTTCTGAACACCATTGATCACAATGATCATCTTCTTCAACAGTAATCAGCACAAAAATTGCAGTATCGTTCCATACAGCCTGCCATGTAGCAATATCTAAAGTAGGGGTACCAGGATTTGATAATAACGGCCTGTCAATGTTGTATATATCAACATCATACCATAATGCATCTGCAAAACCGTCAATTACAGGTGCAACACCTTCAGGCAGTTTTTTAAATGCTCCGTCAGTTTCAATCGTATAACCTCCGCTTTCAAAAGTAACTTCACCACAATCATCCATATTGTTCCAGCTGTGGTCTGCCGCAGGTCCGCCGGCGTCATTCATCCACACCAGAGTCTGTGGATCTGTATCTCCTTCATCCCTGTCAACAACATTAACATCAAAACCAATTGTAGGACCAGTGGTAGGATCAAGAGGTATACCGTATTCATCAGTAAGAGAACTGAAAGATATTGAGTATTCATAGACATAATCCTCGCCGCTTATAGAATATCCGTAACAATAGGGAAATTCCATCCATGATACCTCACATGTATTATAGTTGCTTTCATATTGTATCCATGCCGGTGCTACCTGGTAGTGTCCGTTGGGCCAGTTCATAGGGCCATCCCCGTCATTCAGGTTGCCAACATTGACATCGAAATAAAGCTCAGGCCTGTCAGATTCCCATTCAACAGCTCCTGAACACCATTGATCACAATGATCATCTTCTTCAACAGTTACAAGCACAAAAACTGCCGTATCATTCCAGACTGCCTGCCAGGTGGCAATATAAATAGTTGGCACACCGGTATTCCATAATAATGGCTTTTCGAGGTAATTAACATCAACATCATTCCATAATTCATCAATATAACCGTCGATTACGGGTGCAACACCGGGTTCTAACTGCTGGAATGTCGCGTCCTGGGCAGTCGCAGTACAGATAAATGTTAAGATTATTAATGATGAGATAATTCTGTTCATAGGGATAGTTTTAGGATTAATAATTGCTTTTCAATAACTCATAATATGTTATTCGCACCTGAGCCTTTTATGGTGAATACTTCATTATAAATATTTTGAATTCAGTGCTAAGTTGGCTGGATAGTATCTTGTTTATTTTGCGTGTTGCAGGACTAAAAGTACAAAAATGGATTTATTTTACAAAATAAAAAGGGGACAGTCACCTTCTGAAAAACAAATCTCAAATAACAAATTAACTATGTGAAATCCTGCAAAGCGGGTCCCGCGAAGTGGGAATTTCACCGGGTAAACAAACAAATTAAAAATCTTAAATTTCAAATATTTTGTATATTTAGTTATTAAATAATAATACAATGAAAAGAATGATCTACTTTAAAAGATCGGGCAGGATGGCCTGTCTTATTCTGCTTATGTCGTGCATAATGATGCTGGTAAGAAGCCAGAGCAGTTCTTCTCTTTCAGGATCATGGGTGAGCAACAGCGAAATGGGCACTGTTAATCTGGTGTTTCATTCAGATAACCAGCTGGAATTTGATGGTGAGATGTTTTACTATATGCTTGTCCCGGGAGTAATAAGAGTATCTGATGAGTATATGTTTTACGATTATCCTTATGTAATGCAGGGCGATATTCTAATAATATCATTTCCTGAAGAAGGATACCAGCTGCAATTTACAAAAGTATCAGGAACGACTTCTGCAGGTTCCGGCAAGCAAGTTAATAAAACAACAAAGCAGCCGGCCCAGACACAGGATGGAGGAGCAGCGAAAGTTACAGAAATGATGAAGCACTTTGCAGGTTACTGGTGGCATTACTCAGGATCCAGTTCCCTTAGCCATGAGGATCTTATATATCTGGCACCTGACGGAAGCTACAGGGACAGGAGTGAAAATACTGCCAATGTTACTAACTACGATCAGTACGGTGATGTCAGCTCGCAGTACATGGGAGATTTTCAGAACAGGACACAGGGCAGATGGACAGTGAAAGGCAATAAGTGCGAAGGAGTAATTATTGTCACTAAATCGGACGGCTCCACATTCAATATAAATTACCGGGTTAAACCTTCGGATAACCAGAAATTCGGTGATTATTACTTTAACGGCAGATTATATGGCTGGGTAACAGAGCAGGACCTGCGGGATATGGGGTATTGAGATTCAGTACCAGAGAATTACATTAATATAATTGTTGTACCGGTATGCCAGGCTATTTTCCAATATCATTATACAACAAATATTAATATTATTCCGTTAGTTTAAAGTATAGAAAAACTTATGGGAAATGAAAAAGCTGGTGAAGTTACAACGCGACTTATTTATTGGCATGGCAATTCTTTCCACAGTATTTCTAATTTATAACATGCTGGCAATAATAATTTTCAGGGATCAGGTATTCCTTGACAGAAGAAATATTTCAGGTGCAGAGATAGGCATTTTTGCTGGATTCATATTTGTAGTGTTTTTTGATGTCATCTCCCTGCTCTGGATGATATCAGGATTTCGTTATCTTAAGGAAGGTTTTGCAGGGAGTAAAGCATTGCTTTTTATCTGGGCATTTTGTGTTCTGTCATTGTTCGGAGCAAAGGTTATGGTCGATGAGATTGGCAGAGAATACATATTAGGATGGGAAGTGCTGGGAGAGTGGATTATACTGTATATTTTTCTGACAATCCATTTGGTTTACAATATTATGATACTTTTTAAGTCATTGCGTGGTTATAAAGTTATTTGGGAATAAATAAGGGACAGCGCCCCTGGGAAATGCGTCCTTACAAAGGACTGTCCCCTCTTTGGGCGCTGTCCCTTATTTTACATCATCAATTCTGTTATTTCATCAAGATGCAGTTTGAAATGCTGCGGGTAGTCAGTAACCATTTCCCGTA
>CAZFHF010000268.1:0-4771 GCA_964518655.1 uncultured Bacteroidales bacterium
TTTTCCCCTGTTTCAACCATACCATCAATATCCACTGTGACACCCAGGTAATCTGCATCCGCAGTGATCAATATTTTGTTCTCACTCACAACCTCCAGTCTTACATCTATTTCGTTACCCTCAGCATCCAGGACCTTTACAAAAACTTCTTCAGTCCCAAGTTTATGAATAATACTTTTTGGCTCATTTGCTCTGAGGAATGTCCTCTTTGAATACTTCACCTTTTTAGTTCTTTTTCTTTGATCTGCTCCTCTTGCACCTTTGTATTTATCATTTATCCTTTTAATAAAACCTACTTTGTCAAATAATTTTTGTGTTCCAAGTTGTCCATTCAATTGCACCGTATTGGAATTTCTCAGGTTATGACCCAGGCTATAACCCCCTTCATAATAGGGGCCCCTGTCCCACCTCATTTTTGCATTATAGCGTACCGTTGATGACACCCAGTCAAGAACAGGAATTTTGCGAAAAGGCAGTGTGTAGGAAGCATTCATACTATGATCATAACTGATATTTCTTCCTCCTTCCCTGATATTAGACCATATTGAATCTGCCCACTGTTCATGGTCCCCTGGTCTGAAGAAATCATAAGCTCCCGGGATTTCATCTATCCTGGCAATATTTGTTGCAGAAAAGTCAAATTTCAATGATCGTGTCAGATCCCACTTGATATCATAAAATCTGTTCCATGTAAAATCCTTATTAACTGTAGAGTCGATTAATATGTTCACCCCTTCAAAGACATTTCTCATTTTTACCTCATTATAATTCCTGTCAAAATCTGTTCTGAAGGTTACCCTTGAAGGCACCAGATTAATATTAAAATCCTTTACCAGTCTTAAGTAGGGTGATCTTAGTTTTTTTGTCTTTTTAAAGGGCGTAATACTTTTTGCCCTGACGTTATATGTATAATTAAGTCCTGCGCGGTACTTAATAGTATTATCCCGTTCAACGCTGTAATTATGTGATTCTTCTTTACTGTATGCTGCGCTGACCGACAGGTTGGCAGGAGAGATCATTCTGAAGGATTTAACTTCCTTGTTTACTCTTACATTAGTGAAATTTATACTCTTCCTTTCCATAACATCCTGTGATACTTCTTTGATATCCTGCTTTTCGGCATTTGTTTCCGCTTCTTCCAGTACTTCTTTAAGCAGCCTGTCAGGTTCCCTGGGATAATATTCGGGATTTATAATTGATTTGGATACTCCTACAAACATGGGTATTGACACATTTGTTTTTTCCGGGAACAACTTGCCAAGTTCCAGGTTAGATGATATGTCATACTGCAGGAGTTCTTCCTTTTTTCTTTCTTCCACTTTTTGTTCAATACCGCCAAATCCCGGCTGCATAGTACTTCCTGCCACTGATAATGTTCCCAGGTCAGCTAACTTTGCCTGCACCCTGGCATTTGCTGCCCAGCCTCCTTTATTGTTGAATTCAGCCAGTCTCAGCTCATTAAACCATATCTCAGCACTTTTTGGCAATCCGTCATTTTCATACTGATTAAAAGAATCTCCTGAATTACGTATGCCTATAATAATAGTTCTGATATTACTAAGATTAGGAGTACCTCTGACCTTTATTCTCTTATTATCTTCAAATTTGGGGTATACTTTTGTTTTGCTATATAGCAGTCCGTTTTCACGTATCGCCTCATCCCTTTCCTGTTTTACATCAACAAGCTTATCAAGATCAATGTCAAACATATTTTCATCGGGCCAAACAAGTTTCCTGTCCGCCTCGCTATCATTATTATAATCATTCCTGGGATTGGTAAGCTTAAGGGGAACCTCATATTCATAATAATTATCTTTATAATCAGAGCCTATTCTAATGAAAGCATTCAGGTCATAATCATCAAGCGGTTCCCCCATCAGGGCTTCTGCATGAACAAACATCTTCAGCCTCTTATATTGTCTTAAATCAAGATCAACATTCTTATATGCCACCCGTGCATCGCCGTCTGGCATGTCCCTGACCTTAAATACTATTGCCTGTTCATTTAACTGTGCTACCTGAGGCTGGCTGGGATCAATAACCCTCGTTATACCAGGTGGCAAAACATAATTTACCGGTTCCCTTGCGGAGTTTTCTTCAATATTTACTGCTGATATTTCAAAACTTCCTGTTTCTACTTGTTGAGTTATGGAAGGCCCGCCTTCACTAATATCATATTTATATTTCCTCCATTCACTTCTTACCAGGTGCAACTCTGCAAATCTTAAAATTACAGGCCTGTCAAAATTTGTAAGAAACAGGCGCATAAAACGTATGGATTTAAAGTCTTCTATTTTGCCTATTTTCTGATCAAAATCATTTACCGGTATTCTGAACTGGTACCATGTTACATTCTGTGAGTTAATCTGGTCAGTAATGTGTTCATTTTCTATATTAAGCTCCCCGGGTTTCAGTTCTACTTTATATTGAAAATACGTTTCGGTTTCGTTTAATGTATTATCCCTGTTTATATCCTCAGCACTTGGCAGAGTGCTTGCTGCAGCAAACTCGCCTTCAGTGGGCGGAGAATTACCTTCCAGTCCGTTGTATTCCTTATATCTTTCAATAACTCCAAGTTCGTCGTTATCATAATCATCCCCCAGATAATAATGAAAATTATCGCTTGACGGATCGTTCACGACTTTCTTGTACACATCAGAACCTTCACCATATTGACTTCTTATCTGGTATATGTAATTGCTGAAGAATATCCGTTCATCATCATCTCCCAGTCCGTCTAATCCCACATCCTGGTATTTTCTTGTTTCAGGGTCGGTATTAAATGCATTAACTATTGACTGTGTCCTTGGTACTCTTCCCCACGCTGTAGTATCAACGAGGGTTACTGTATCTGTCTCCGATATCGGCAGTCCGTTTTCAAAGGTCTTCCTTGAGTCTTTTAATATATCTTCTGATATTTCTCCCAGGTTAATATAAAAATCACCTCCTGTATGACTGGAATCTTCGGCAAAGGGATCCATCAGCCAGAATTCTATATATTCGATATTGGAAGTTTCGAAATCACTTGTTTGAATCTCACGCATTATTCCTCCCCAGCGGCTTCGGGGACTATTTAGCATTCCCTGGCTGTTTATGTCAGTGTCATAATTATAAGGACCTTTTTCGTTTGGGTAATATGCAATATTGAAAATAGATATGGGGCTGTCAAAACCGGTACCGCTCTCTTTCTTTGTATATATTTCCGTTTCTTTTACTTCTCTGACAAAAAGTCCTGATATATCATCTTCAGTAAGATGTTTTGGTGTTCTCGCTGTTTTTCTTGTAAACAGGGGGTCGATAACGTACCATGCAATTTTTGCACGGTTATATCCATATTGCAGATTATTATTTAATTCTGCTTCAGGAAAAAGCTGTCCTTTGGGGGCGCTTGACAAGGTCCATGCGGGCAGGCTTTTCATCTCAATAGTGGTTTCGGTGCCTTCAAAATCGTCAATGTATGCAATACCTCCTTTTCCTATAGCCTTGGCCTGTCCGGGTATCAGATGTGCAAATTCAGCATCAAGCACAATATTTGATACTTCCTTTGTTTCAATTAACGGCAATTTATCTATAAGGCTCGTTAAATAATGTGACTCGGTTCTGTAGTTGGTATTCAAGCCCCATATTGTGTTTGATATAGGTTCTTCACCCATATTAACCTTCTGGGTTAAAGGCCTCTCTGTCAGGTTTAATAAAGTACCGCCAATATTAAAATTATCAGATACCTTATAATCAAGATGAGTACCAATCAGTGTCTTTGTCTGGAGGTTAAACAATGCATTACTTTCCAGTGAGACCCTGAGTGGTGTTCCTGACTCAAGGTATCCCTGGTTTAATATTTTTACCCGTCCCAGGATATAATCAACAGTATAATCGACACCTTCCTGAAGCTGAATACCTCCTGCACTAACCTTCACAGATCCGCGGGGTATGTTCATGGCATTTAGCTGTATCTCCGAGCTTGATGAAGACTGGTAGGTCCCTGCGAGGAAAAACTTATTTTTCTCTGCTATCTGGCTGGCTTTGGTCTGGGTGGAATCATAAAGCTCCCTGAATATGTAATCATCTGCAACCTCATTATTATTGATTATCTTTCTTAGATCCTCGCCAAAAGGCTCAAGAAGAGGGAATATTACCCTTCCGTTCGATGAATTTATCGTCACCCCTTCGATAAAATCAAACAATCCATCAGGATTGGGCTCCCTGTTTATATCAAGGTTATCCAGATTCAGTACTCTTAATAGGATCCTGTTATAAAAATCCGGATTATTGGCTACTCTCGGATCTGAAATATAGTTGACAGGCACCCCTGTTTCGTCATTACGGTATAATATATCAAGTCTGAAGTCACGGCTGTTAACCTGGTATGCACCAATGGAATAAATATTTTTCATCATCAGATCCCAGGTGCCTAATTTGGGTGTAAGGCTGGTGCCTTTAAGCAACTTAACTATTAATGTTCTTGGTGCGCTTATACCATCGGTTGATAATTCACCGACCCTGTATGTTTGCCCCCTGTATGTGTATACATATGCAACTGCAAGCACCTCATCACTTCTCAGGGCTGAATTTAATGAAATATAACCTAACTCCTGGTTAATAGTATATTCACGGTCAGTAAGTTTTCTGGCATTTTCTATCTTTTCATAATCCTGACCGCTAATAAAGTCATAATTATCTTCCAGCGGTCCCAGTGTTTCAGTTATGTTCCTGATGTCTCTTATTTCAGGATAAGTGTTGTTCATTACTGAATACAGCCTGTTAGCATCAT
>CAZFHF010000269.1:0-4758 GCA_964518655.1 uncultured Bacteroidales bacterium
CTAATGAAAACGGGAAAGAGCTAATTAATAAGCTTTACAAAGAAGTTAAAAAAAGAAAGAAAATTACCCTCTTTACAGGATCAGAACTGGAATCCATAACAGGCAGTGTCGGTAATTTTGAAGCCAGAATTAAAGTGAATCCGCGATATATTGTTCCTGACTGTGACAAGGATAAATTGGCAAAAGCAATTAGTAAATGTGCGGATGAAATTGATGATGAGTATAATTTCGGACTTATAAAAAGAAAGGCTGTTTATAAAGACTATGATGATGCCTTACCTGATATTCCCGTTGTGGACAAAGCCCGGTTTAATCCCGGAGAAGATTTCCTTACTGCATATAAGGATTGTATAGACCTTAACCAGAAAGCCGAAATTCTGAACCTGAAAATAGGAGCAGTAATACTATGTACTGGCTTCGATCCCTATGAACCTGCGGAGAATGAATATGGATATAAAAATATCAAAAATGTAATAACACTTCAGCAGTTTAAAAGAAATATTGAACTGAACAACAACGATAAACTGTTGTATGATGGGAAAGATATTAAAAAAGTCGTGTTTATTTACTGTGCAGGAAGCCGTCAGATTGAGGGAGAAAATAAATATTGCTCACGTTATTGCTGTACTGCTGCTATTCATACCTCCCTTATTATTAAAAAGAAATTCCCGGATATTAAGAGTATACATTTATTCAGAGATATCAGAACATACGGCAAGCAGGAATATTTATACGATGAAGCAAGAAGTCAGGGCGACCTGTTTCTTAAATATGATGGTAATGAACCTCCGGCTGTTGAGAAAAATAAAGACAATACAATAGTAAAAATTAAAGATGTACTGTCAGAAAACAAAGAAATAGAAATTAGTGCTGATCTTGTAGTGCTTGTTACAGGTATGGTACCACGGAAAGATAGTAACATTATAGCAAATACAGTAAAGGCTCCTGTTGGCCGTGACAGATTCTTTAATGAGGTTCATCCAAAGCTTAGACCCGTAGAGACTGTTATTGATGGTGTTTATATTGCCGGCACCTGCCAGGGTCCGAAAAATATAACCGAATCAGTAAAATCTTCTCTTTCAGCTACTGCAAAAGCATATTCCTTGTTAAGCAAAGGAGAAATAGAACTTGAACCCTTGGTCGCAAAAATTGATAAAGATGCCTGTGAATGGTGCGACAAATGTATTGAAGTGTGTGATTATGATGCTATTATTAAAACAGAATATAAGGGTAAAATGGTGGCAGCTGTAAATCAGGTTGTATGTAAAGGAGGTGGTATGTGTATCCCGGTTTGTCCTGTGGATGCCATTAATATCGCAGGTTTTACAAATAGTGAAGTTGAGTCTATGATTGATATGATAGCAAAAGAGATAACTGTGAAGGATAAAAAAGAAAAGCCGGCACAACCAGAAAATGATAAGGATATCAAGGAAAAATCCAATGCCAAAATGAAAGAACTGCCGGACATATGGAAGCAGATATTAAGCACACTAAATACCGGACAAAAAAATATCCCTCAGGTTGCCGAAGAATTAAATATTCCTTTGCCGGTTATTACTTATAATCTTATGACAATGGTAAAATACGGCTATATTAATCCGACAGAAATGGATGATAAGGATGAGTACTATTTTTATGAGTTAAAAAATACCTGATATTAAAATGATTGAAAAATGACAACAATGTATAAACTGGATACTGACTTTGCAGATGATCTTAAGAAATTTGGGGAAGTAGATTATTACGCTTGTTATAATTGCGGAACTTGTACAGCAATTTGTCCAATGGGTTTAAATATCCTGCCCCGGGTTTTATTTAGATATGCATTAATGGGATTTAAACATAATATATCTGATGAAAAGGAATCAATATATTCCTGCCTTTTATGTAAGAGATGTGAAGAAAGTTGCCCCAGTAAAGTGCCAATAGCATTAAACATCAGAACATTACGCCAATATATTAATTGTGAAGAATTTAAAATTTATTAGGAGAAATTAATATGGCTTTACCAACAAAAGAAGTCCTTGGAATATTAGTGGATAATCTGAAAATAAGGAATTGTGTTCTTCCCATCCCTAAAAAGGCCGCTATCAGGTGGGCAAAAGATTTGAATATCCCGGAAGGTGGAAACACTGTTATCTATACCGGATTAATGTACCAGTTAACGCCTTATATAACAAGCCTGGTTAATGCACTTGAAAAACTGGAAGGATCTTTTTTACTGAAATTCATTACACTGGGAAGATTTGCCAATAAATTTATCAATATATCAAAATTCTTTGGAAGAGTTGACAGGCAGGAAATGAAGAAGTATGATAATACATTATCTACTATTGCAAAACTCTTGAAAAAAGCAGGAGTAGATTTTGGATACCTTTATGAAAATGAATTATATAGCGGGGCATTGATCTATGACCTTGGTGTTGATGAGGTATTTAATAAACACATAAAAAAAGTATATAAAACTCTTAAAGAAAATAATATAAAAAGAATTATTACTGTTGATCCCCACACAACAAATATGCTTAGGGAAATTTATCCCAAAAGAATCAAGGATTTTGATATTGAGGTAAAAAGTTATATCGAGGTGCTGAACGAAAATAATATAAAGCCTGTTAAGAAGACAAATGGTGAAGTTGTTATACATGATTCATGCGTATATGCACGTTATGAAAATATTATTGACGAGCCACGAATATTATTGGAGAATGCAGGTATGGAAGTCATAGAACCCGAAGATACAGGGAAGTTAACATATTGCTGCGGAGGACCTGTTGAGTCTTTATTTCCTGATAAAGCACTTGTAATTGGAAAGGAACGCATAAAGCAACTGAAAAAAGCAGGGAAAAATGCGGCAGTTATGTGCCCGATTTGTTTTGCGAACTTAAGCAGATCTGTTTCTTCAGACGATAATATAAAAATAAACGATATAACAGATTTTCTTAATAAGGCTTATCTGAACAACATGGATTAATATCAGATTCACTCATACTGCTGCCGGGCTAACTCTAATGTATGGTTCAGAAGTTCTGTCCCTCCATAACCACCATGGCCCGGAACTACTGTTCTGGCATTTCTGAACCTGCGGATAACCTTTTCAATTGTTGACGGCCAGTTTTCCAAATCAGCATCGGCAATATTTCCCAGAGATCGTGATGTCATGCTTTTTACCATACATCCGCCGAACAAAACGCTGTCTTCAGGTACCCAGACAACAATATTATCTAAAGTGTGCGCTCCGCCAAAATATTTACAGATAATTTCTTTTTCACCTGAGCTTATTACTAATGAATCCCTGAAACTTATCTGCGGGACAGGCAGATTCTTTGAAGCTGCAATTTCACATGTTAATTCGTGCGCGTATGATTTTATACCTGATTGATGAACCTGGTTCAAACCACCCATACAGTCAACATGCCAATGGTTGACAATTACTCCTTTTATTGCGACTCCCATGTCATTTACTAACCAGTTTATCAGCTTTAGGGTTAATTCATCATTCACCGGTGTATCCATAATATAGGCATTGCCGGAAGTAATATATACAAGCCCGTTACACGGAAACCTGCCATAACTTTCAATTTGTAAATATGAAATATGAATAAATGTGTTTTCAGAAATTTTAACCAGTGACAGATCATCTGAGATCTTTACTGTATCAGATACTCCTGTCTGTGCATTTGCAAATTCAATTACTCCAAAGATTAAAATAACCTGAAGTATCAAAGAAATAGTATTTATTTTCATGTTTATTTTATATTACTGATAAATAAATAAATATTAAGCACAGCAAAAATAAAGAACCTGCGTTCAATTTACTAAAGATTTTGTCTATTTTTGTCTTATGCAATATTACAAAAACAGCAAGAATAAAATAAAATGCCGGGCGGTTTCAAAATAGCATTATATATTATAGCTGTATGCAGTATTTTGTTAGTTTCATGTGAGGTAAAGGAGACCAGGCCTGAATTGTTAAAAATTGAATATTCGGTTCAGAATGTAACATATTATTGCGGTAATAACGGATCAATAGATTTAACCGTTACAGGTGGAGTAACTCCTTATTCGTATAACTGGTCAAATGGTTCTGACAAAGAAGACCTTGACGGTCTGACAGCAGGCATATATTCGGTTACTGTCAGTGATGAGGCAGATTCAACCGCTACTGAAAATATAGTAGTTACACAGCCGGAAAAGGATACTACCATATATGATATTGATGGTAACAGATACGCTACTGTTGTAATCGGCAGTCAAAAATGGATGGCTGAGAACCTGAGGGTTACCAGGGCAGCAGATGGGACTCCTGTAACCGGTTATTGTTATGAAGATAATCCTGATTATGAAAGTACTTTTGGCCGCTTATACACATGGAATGAAGCAATGAAAGGATCTGTAGTTGAGATGGCACAGGGTATATGTCCCTCAGGATGGCACATACCTTCTGACGAAGAAGTAAAGATTCTTGAAATGAGCCTTGGTATGACACGGGAGGAAGCTGACATGGAAAATATATGGAGAGGAGAGGGAATTGGCACAGCAATGAAGAATAATGGAGGATCCGGATTTAATGCAAAGTTGTCAGGAATCAGAACTTCTGAAGGATCTTATATGTTGTTGAATCAGTATGAGTATTTCTGGACCTCCACTGAATATGGAAATAATGCATGGCGAAGATGCCTGAGGTGGTATGACACAGGAGTCGGCCGATGGAATACCTTTCCGAAAACATACGGCATGTCAATAAGATGTGTAAAA
>CAZFHF010000270.1:0-4745 GCA_964518655.1 uncultured Bacteroidales bacterium
GCGTTGATGTCATGATTAACCAGCCGGGCACATTCACCTATGGCATCAGGATGTTTCCAAAACATGAACTGCTGGGAAGCAGGCAGGATATTGACTTTTTAAGGTGGATATAGAAACATTATCTTTAAAAAAATAGAAAAATCAGTATTATTAATATATTCGCCTGCAATATCAATAATATGAAATATTCTATCATAATACCTGTCTTTAATGAAGAAGAAATCATTGGTGATTTCATTAAAGATCTTTTAAGCCATAATTTGAAAGATGAAATAATTATAATTGATGATGGATCAGATGACAGGACAAATGAAATAGTTGGCAATTTTCCGGTGAAACTTATTAAACACACCAGTAATAAAGGATACGGGGCTGCATTAAAAACGGGAATAAGGAATAGCAATGGTAATAAAATAATAACACTTGATAGTGACGGACAGCATGATCCTGAATATATTTTTAAGATAAAAGAACTGTTGGGAGAATATGATATGGTAATAGGCAACAGAACTGATGATTCCTTTCAGGTTAAAAACAGAATCAAGGGGAAAAGAATCATCAAATTAATAGGAGAATATCTTCTTGAGCAGGAGCTTCCTGATTTTAACAGTGGATACAGAGGTTTCGATAAAGAATTGATAGTTGATTTATTACATATTATGCCCAATGGCTTTTCTTTTTCAACTACTTCAACAATGGCCTTTATAAAAGAAGGATATAATATAGGGACTTTTGATTTGAAAGCTACAAAAAGATTAGGAAGGGCCAGCAGTGTAAAACTTTCAAAAGACAGTTTTAAGACAGTCTTACTAATAATCAGGATTATTATGCTTTTTAATCCGTTAAAGATATTTTTCCCTTCAAGTATTGTATTCTCATTGATCGGATTGGCGTGGGGTATTTATGGATTTATTACAAAAACGAGATTTTCAAATAGTGCCATCCTTTTGATTATTCTCGGTATGTTTTTATTTTTTTTCGGGCTTCTGGCAGATCAAATATCTGTTCTGAATCGAAGAAAGAGACTATGACTTTAAAAAATAACAAGATTAAAAACAAGTGGAAAGATTCTGATGTTGAAGATCATTGGGATAAAGTAGCTAATATATATATCCGGGAAAATAATAGAATAAAACAGGCACATGAACAACGGTTTATTGAATCTATAAAATGGCTGGGTATTAATAATAATTCAAAAGTTCTGAATATTAGCAGCAGGGATTGTAAGGCAACCGAATATATTTTAAGAGAAGACCCGGGGGCACGGGTCATTAATGCAGAAATTTCACAGGGACTAATAGATGTTTCTAAAAAAACCATGCCTCATGCCAAACAAGTTAAGATTAATACTTATTCTGACTTACCTTTTAAAGATAAAAGTTTTAATAAGATCCTTACACTTGAAACAATAGAGCATGTTGAAAACCCTGTTTGCTTTTTGGAAGAATTATACAGAGTTTCAACTGAAGATGTTAGAATGGTTTTAAGTTGTCCGCCACGAACCAGTGAGATTCCATATCGTATTTATACAATATTGTTCGGAGGACATGGTGAAGGACCCCATAGATTTCTCAGATCAAAAAAAGTAAAAGAAATATTAGATAATACAGAGTGGAAATTATTAAAACATTACGGAACTCTATTGATACCGATCGGACCGGACTGGCTTACCAGGTATGGTGAAAAGATAATAGACAAATATCAGAATACATTTATTTCAGAATTTGGCATCAGACAGTTTTACATTTGTGAAAAATATTGATTTCTTTAATAAAATACTAAAAAACAATCTTTGTAATAGATGCGGTTCATGTGTCGGTTTATCTAATGGTAAAATAATATTTGAGGATAGAACTGGCATATATTTACCAAAAGTAATAGGAAAATTAAGCGATACTGAGATTAAAAACATTATAGATGCCTGTTCAGGATGGGAATTTAATTTTCCCCAATACAAAGATAAGATTTATGATAATTTTTGCTTTCATCATTTTATTGGCCCATACAAAGAAATTTATATTGGCTATTCAAAAGATTCCGGAATAAGGAGAAATTCAGCAAGCGGAGGTATTTTATCAGCAATTTTGGTATGGCTTCTCGAAAAAAAAAGGATTGAAGGAGCCGTAGTAGTGAAGATGTCAGATAAAATGCCATGGCTTACCGAACCTGTAATTGCGACTACCAGGCAGGAGATACTTGATGCAGCACAGAGTAAATATATTATTAGTTCAACAAATGAATTGCTGCCTGAAATTGAGAAATTCCCGGGCAGATTAGCTTTTGTAGGATTGCCCGGACAGGTACAATCCATAAGAAAACTGCAGACATTAAAAAATGCTTCAGTAAGGAATATTGAATATATATTTGGTCCGTTTTACGGGAATACTTTACATTTTACTTCGATAATAAGTATATTAAGATCTTATGGAATTAAAGACTATACTAAAATTAAAAAATTATATTTTAGATACGGTGAATGGCCTGGAAAATTGCGTATTGAATTAATTGATAATAAGATAATAGAATTAAAAAAGTTTTATGCAAATTACCTGATCCCATTTCATATACTTAAGAATAGTCTGTTATGTTCAGATTTTACTAATGAATTTACTGATATTTCCTGCGGGGATGCCTGGGCTCCAAAATACGAAGACAAGGGGAAAGGATTCTCAATAATCATACCCAGGTCAGAACAGGGACAGCAGATTTTATTTGACATGCAAAAAGAAGGCAGGGTATATCTTGAAAATATTACCCTGGATAAGGCAATAGAAATGCATTCACACGGATATGATTTAAAAAAGAGGGGCACTTTTATCAGACTTCAGTTCAGAAAGTATCTCGGGAAAATGAATCCTGATTACGGCTATGAAATTTCAGGATTTTCTTTTGGTCGGTATCTGATGGAAATTGTAATTGACATTTTATTGCTTTTCTTCAGGACCTGGTTTGCCAGATGGCTAATTGAAAGGATACCACCAAAGACCATTGGTATTATATTTGAAAAAACAAGAAATTTCTGGAAAAAAATTACACATAATATTAAACGCAGGAAATTGATATAATGTCAAAAAAATTTATTCATGCCACTATAAAATTAGTCATTTCAGCATCAATTCTTTTTTATCTTATTACGCTAATAGATTTTCATAAATTATTGCAAGCCATTACAGAAGCTGACTATAAATATTTACTGATATGCCTGGCAGGATCAATATTACTTGTCAGCATTAAAGCTTTCAGATGGTTTTTATTGCTGCATAATGACAATATTAAATATCCGCTGAAAAATGCTGTCCGCGCATATTTTGCATCGTTTTTATTAGGAGTAATAACTCCAGGCAGGTTAGGCGAATTTATGAAGTTATATTATTTAAGACGGGATATTGATGTTGATCTAAATTCAGGGCTTAAATCAGTTATTCTTGACAGAATATTTGATCTTTTTTTATTAATACTCTTCGGAATGGCAGGAATTCTTGTTATATTTTTTAATTATGAAGTATTAATTGCTTTTCCTTTTTCAACTGTTGTAATTATTATATTAATCGTAATTATGAAATTTTCAATGAGATTTTTTAAATCCACGAACAATATAATGTTGTTTGTTAATAAGCTAATCAGCGGATTGTCCGGATTTAGAAATCTTGTAAACTGGTTCCTGACATTAATTGCATATTTATTATTTTTTTATTTGAACAAACTGGTATTTGTTTCATTGGATATTAGTCTTTCATTCACCAATATAACATTCGTAATAAGTATTGTAAGTCTTGTAATATTATTGCCAGTTTCTATAGCCGGATTTGGAACAAGAGAGGCCAGTTTGATTTATTTATTATCCTTTTTTGAAATTCCTATTGAAAAAGCTTTGTTATTTTCATTCCTGCAATTCTTGCTATTCTTTTTATGGGGAGGTATAATCGGATTAGCCTTTTGGATAACATCTCCTATTCCTGTTAAGATAATTAGAAAAGATGCAGATAAGGTATTAGGTTTTGTAAAGAAAATTATTAATATTAAAAAATCTTAGTAAGAGGGTATCAAAACTTTACTCATCATCGATAATCTTATAAATATCCACATTACTGAATTCACCGATTTTATTGTTTAGAAAGGGGGATAAATCTTCTTCTTCATAAATTTTCCTGTCGCCGATAATTATGTATTTCAGCCCTTTTGGTTTTAAAAGCTCTATTATTTCTTTTCTGGTTGTATCAGGCATGTCGAAATCAGTGTATCCCTTTTGATCCATAAGATAAAGGGAGATATCAACACTAAAATCAGGAGTACAGTAAACATAATCCTCTCTATTTATTCCCAATGATCTGAGGTAAGGAGTGATATTTCCATATGGTACGACATAATGTGTATTTGAGAACCAGTGATGCCAATCGCTATATCTTATTTTCATGACGTTCCTGCAGCCAATAATTAATAGAATAACCAGCATTAGAACAACTGTTTTTAATATAAAAGATTTAAATATTTTCGGGTAGCTGGTTTGAAGAAACAGAATAAAATTAAGTGATATTAATGGTATAATAATCAAGTTATTGATTTGATAGTAGTCATGCAGTTTCATTGACCTGAAATACATTAATGTGAAACATAATGCCCCTAATATGCATAAAAATGTAATCATATTTAAAAGCCTGGAGTGATACTTTTTTATTAAGATTATGTTAGTTAAGAAGAATAAGACTATAATATAAATGAAAAATGGACTATGATATGCGCCTTTT
>CAZFHF010000271.1:0-4740 GCA_964518655.1 uncultured Bacteroidales bacterium
AATTATAAACTGGACTGACTTTAATAAAGAATTAAAATAATGCACGACGGCACAACACATGGTATATTGCATGCGGGTTTTAGAGGTTTTCGAAGGTTTGTGGCTCGTAAAAACTTCGCTTTAAACTGATAGGAAATCGCCTCGTAATCCCGCACGACACCATACCATCGAACGTTGTGTGGCATAAAATGGAATACTTAGCATAAATAGGATTATAGAATTTCGAATTAAAAAATATCTATACAAAACTGAATTGATAAAGAGATGATACAAATGCTTCGAATTAGGTTGATTTTATTGACTTTAGCTTTAATTCTATCGATGCAGCTTTTTTCACAGGAAATGGATAGTGTCTTGATATGCGGACTTAATATTAAAGTGCAAGAGCAAAAAAAGATTGCAGGAAAAGTTGAGAAGGAAATTGATTACCGCATAAAGCTAATTCAAGATTTCTATAGTAATGGAAGAATTAAATCGGAAACCTTTTGGTTACAAGAGACTACTCCAATCTGGATTCAAAGATTCTATAATAAAAAAGGAGAAATAATTAAAACCAAAGAAGTTAATAATGATAATTATGGGATTTGTTTCGCGTTGCAACAAGGTAAAAAGCATGATTTGTTAAAAAAGGATTCATACCTTGATTCTTTTTCTGAGAATCATTGGGAATATCCAAATCATTGGTTTGTCGGATATGATTATAATGTATCAAATACAGGTCATGAAACGAAAGGTATTGTTATAGACAAAAAAACTGGTGAAATAAAGAATTACTATACTATGTTAACATTATACCCCGATAATGAAGATGAATTTGAAGAATTAGGTAAATCGACTGTTGAATATGCTCCTGAATTTCCTGGTGGAATTGATTCACTTAGAAATTTTTTGCAATCTAGCATATCTATCCCTAATGATTCGATTATTAATGGTAGAGTATTTATTCAGTTTTGGATAGATACAACAGGAAGACCTATTGATTCTAGAGTTATTCGAGGAATAAATCCACATCAAGATAATGAAGCTTTGAGGATTGTTAATTCTATGCCAAATTGGAAACCTGGAGAACAGAGAGGGAAAAAGATACAAGTTCCATTTACTGTTCCGATAATATTTAGAAAAATAGATGAATAATTTACGCCACACAACATCGTGTATAGTGCATTTGGCGGGTTGTACAAAGTTTTAGCTTAGTTTCATTTAATAAGCTTCAGTAGCGGTTTGATAGGTAAGTGCCTCGAAGCGCCAAACGACACCATACACGAAGACCGTTGTGTGGCATTATAAATCCATGGTAAAGCAAACTTTTTTGATTATAATAATATTTTTAGCTACGAATAGTTTACATGGACAAACTCGTTGTGATACTATAAATAAAGACATTTTTGTATTCTTAGAACATCCACCTACACCAAATATTTCTTACAAGGAACTAGAGCAAATTCTTAATGTTTCAGTAAATTTAAATGATTTCTTCCGACCTGAAGGAAATATTATTTACTTAAATTTTATTATCAATTGTAAGGGAAAAACCTTTAACTACGATGCATTACAACCAATCAATAATATTCTTTTGGAAAAAATAATACAAACATTAGAATCAAATTTGAATTGGACACCAGGAATACATAATAATAAACCGGTAGACTTTGCAAAAACTTTGGTAATTAGCACTGAAGGAGGCAAATTCAAAATATTACATGAACAGAAAATAAAGAGCAAAAAAATGAATAAATAACGCCACACAACAAACAGTAAGCCCAATGCCTGGCTCTTTCTTAAAACGAAATTTTTTGTTTAAATTTAATAAGTAGAAAAAACGACAATAAATTGTAAAAATGCCGGCACTGGGCCTACTGTCGAGCGTTATAGGGCATTTTTCTGAGAGCCAACTGACTATTGAAATAGATTTCTTATTTTTGTGATATGAAAAAGAGAACCAAGTATATTATACAACTGATTAGAAAGAATATCAGCATGATTGACCCAAAAGCTGAAATCATTCTTTACGGTTCAAGAGCTAGAGGAGATGATAGACCTGATTCTGATTGGGACATACTGATTTTGACTGATTATCCTGTTGATCTCAATAAGGAGAGGGTTTTCAGAGACAACCTTTATGATTTAGAATTAGAAACTGGAGAGCCGTTTTCAGTATTTGTATATTCTAAAAACGATTGGACCTCTAAACAGAGGATTACTCCATTTTATAATAACGTGATTCGGGAGGGAGTCAAAATATGACACCAGAAGAACGAAAAGAATATGTTAAGTATAGGATTGAAACAGCATATAAAACAGTTGAAGCAGCAAAAGTATTAGCAGAAAAAGGATTTTGGAATTCAGCAGTTAATAGATTATATTATGCTGTCTTTTATGCTGTAAATGCATTGCTGGTTCTGAATGATATATCGACAAAGTCACATTCAGCCACAAAAAGTAAGTTTTCCTTACATTTTATTAAGAAAGGCAAGTTTGACAAGAAATATGGGAAATTATTATCTGAATTATATGATTGGCGACAAAAAGGTGATTATGAAAATATATTTGATTATGATTCGGAATCAGTAAGACCCTTATTCGAACCTGTAACCGAAATGATTAAATTAATTGATGAAGAAATAAAAAACGCCCTATAACAGCCTGTGATAAATAATTTGGCATCCCAGTGATTTGCGTAACTTGTTACTTTTACTTATGTTTATTGTAAATGAACAACTTAACGCTTTGGCCGCCAAACTATTCATACAGGCGAAACGTTACCTGCAAGGCTAAAAAAACCGGACTGCGCTATTTTACTGTCTGATTTTGAAATATTCTGCAAATGCCATTTCGATTAAACCAAATTATTTTCCTATTCTGCAACACGATTAGGCGATTCTGCATCTATATTTTTTTTAAGGTTTTACATTGAATTTACTTTGGTTAAAAATATTGTTTAACCTTAAAAAATAAGAAAATGAAAAGGAATTTTATTAGTACTATCATTTTATCTGTGGTTTCGATAATTCTACCAGCTTTTGTTAATTGCCAAAGCACAATGAATTATGAAAAGTATTTAGAAAGTCTTCCCAGTAAACTTAATCTTGATTATAAAATACCGCAAAAGTATTTAATGATTAGCGAATGTATCGATTATGATTTATACGGAAATTTCATTAAAAAAAAGCGAATAACTGGAGAATGTACACTTATGAAGGATGGGGATGTAAAATGGAACAATATAATAATTTCTCATTCACAAAATTTAAATGAATCTTATCCTGAAGGAGAAAAACAAAGCTTTATGGAAAACTTCACGTATAATCCTTCACAAGGAGTACTAAATGAATCGTTCTTCAAAGATATACCACAAGCTGATATTTTTATAAAAAGCCTTATTTGGGATTTGACTATGTTCGAAGCATTTGCATGGTATAAATGGGATTCATTAAAATTAAATAGTGAATTTTGCGCTAAAGAGATAAATACAGAAGTTAAATTAGCGGGAATAGGCACAATTAAAAACAAGGATATAAGAATTACATGGACAGGAATAACAAAAACAAATAATAAAATTTGTGCAATTATTAAATATATTACAATGAATAATCCCTTCGAAATGGATTATCAAAATTTTAAAATTAAAGGAAGAAGCCATTATTGGGGGAATATTTATGTGTCATTATCCGATAAGCAAATTGAATACGCTGATTTATATGAAGATGTTGTACTGGATATAAAAATGAATGGACAGGAAAATAGCAATAAAGCAAATACTGTCAGAAATATCAACCTTAAAAAAATCCAGTAAATAACTGTAAATTTGATATTATGAGAACAAGAGGAATAAAAGATTTGTATCTGCCTAAAAGTATATCAATCCATGTAAAGATTTTACTTTCTTGTGCAATATTTACTCCACTCTGGGGATTATTTAAAGCAGAACTTAATCCTATTTTCTTAATAGGAACATTCTCGATTATGCTGGTATATATAGAAATTATTAGGTTTCTAAGTATCATGATTAATAAACTAGGGGATACGCATGCTCGAAAATTTGAGGATAATCATACTCGAAAAGAAGTAACCCAAGTTTATCTTTTCGGAATAGTAATATTTTTAGCTATTGCTTTGCTTGTATTTACTATGGTTTTTGCATTATTTTTAATAGTATTACACTGGATAAAGGGTTGGGGATTTCCTGATTTACTTGGAATAATGAATGAAAACGGCGTAATAAAAGTTGCTGCAATTGCCCTTTTATGCAGCACGCCTTTTGTTTTTTTCAAGAAATGGCAGGAAGCCATGAAAAGAGAATATGAGCTTAAAGAGCAGAATTTGATTTTCCAAAATGAAACTTTAAAAAATCAGGTTAACCCACACTTTCTTTTTAATAGTTTAAACACACTCTCGTCGTTGGTAATTACGCAAACCGAAATTGCAGGACATTTTATAGGCAAGTTATCCTTGATTTACAGATACATTCTTGAAAATAGCTCAAAAGTCAAAGTTCCTCTAAAAGCTGAATTGGCATTTATTGAGGACTATTTTTACCTGCATAATATTAGAAGTGAAGGGAAAATATTTCTTACCATAGAAATTAAAGATGATCATAATTATGAGATTTTACCTGTATCTTTGCAACTATTAATTGAAAATGCCATAAAACACAACATGGCAACGCTCGAAAAACCTTTGAAAATAATTATTTACATTGAAGAGCAGAATATCGTGGTGAGAAATAACTTGCAAAAAATG
>CAZFHF010000272.1:0-3396 GCA_964518655.1 uncultured Bacteroidales bacterium
CAGATATTTCCGCAAAACATAATATTTTTATTATTGAGGATGCTGCACAGGCCATGGGTTGTGAATATATTTTTACCGGCAATATAACCAGGAAAGCCGGGGCAATGGGCCACCTTGGATGCACATCCTTTTTCCCTTCAAAAACCCTTGCTTGTTATGGTGACGGAGGGGCAATAATTTCAAATGATGACGAGCTTGCTGAAAAAGTAAGAATTATTGCCAATCATGGGATGAAAGTCAGGTATTATCATGATCTTGTTGGAGTGAATTCCAGGTTAGACGGTATTCAGGCCGCGATATTAAATGTTAAGTTGAAATACCTGGGAAAATACAACCTTGCCAGGCAGACGGCTGCGGAATATTATGACAATGCATTCAGGAATGTTCCTGATATTATTATCCCTTTCAGGGATATTAAATCAGGTCATATATTTCATCAATACACCATAAGATTAAGAAATGGGAGCAGGGATGAGCTTAAGGCATATCTTGAATCCAAGGAAATCCCTTCCATGATATATTATCCTGTGCCATTGCATCTGCAGAAAGCTTTTGCCAGCCTTGGATATAAAGAAGGGGATTTCCCGGCTACTGAAGAACTATGCAAGACAGTAATTTCATTACCAATGCATACGGAGCTTGATGAAGAACAACTGAATTATATTACCGGAGCAGTTATTGATTTCATTAATAAATAAAAATTATGGAAAAGGATTATTTTGCTCATGAAACGGCAGTTATTGATGAAGGATGTAAAATCGGAAAAGGCACAAAGGTCTGGCATTTCTCGCATATAATGACTAACAGCGTTATTGGAGAAAGATGCAATATCGGGCAGAACGTGGTAGTTTCTCCTGATGTGATTCTTGGAAATAATGTTAAGGTGCAGAATAATGTTTCAATATATACGGGTGTTATCTGCGAAGATGACGTATTTCTGGGCCCTTCGATGGTTTTTACCAATGTCATAAATCCAAGGAGTGCAATAGTAAGGAGGAATGAGTATCAGAAAACAGTAGTTGAAAAAGGAGCTACCATTGGCGCTAATGCAACGATTGTCTGTGGTATTAATATTGGAAAATATTCTTTTATAGGTGCAGGAGCGGTAGTAATCAGGGATGTTAAACCCTATGCCCTGGTTGTTGGAAATCCCTCAAGGCATATAGGATGGATGAGTGAATACGGACACCGGCTGCAATTTAACGACAATGGTATAGCTATATGTTCTGAGAGTAAAGAGAAATACAAACTGGAGAATGACACGGTCAGCAAAATAAGCTGATAACACAGGTATTAAATCCAATGAAGCGCTTGATACAGTATTTCGCATATAATACAAAACCTTCTTTTAATTATAAGTAGTAATTTTAGAATATATTTATTATGCCGGATAAAATGAAAAAACAGGTTCTTGTTACAGGAGGCACAGGTTATATAGGTTCACATACTGCTGTTGAACTTATAGATGAAGGTTATGATGTAATAATAGTTGACAATTTATCAAATTCACGCGAGGAAGTTCTTGACGGCATTGAGAAGATCACCGGCGTACGGCCACACTTTGAAAAATTTGATTTGTGTGATTACAAAAGAACTGTTCAGTTATGCAAAAAATACCCCAACATGGAAGCTATAGTACATTTTGCTGCACTGAAGGCTGTAGGTGAATCAGTGGAAAAACCTTTAGACTATTATTATAATAACATCGTTTCATTGATTAATCTGTTAAGGGTAATGGGTGATTATGATATTCCTCATATCGTATTTTCTTCATCTGCAACGGTATATGGACAGCCGGATATTTTACCTGTTAAAGAGGATGCACCTTTCCAGAAAGCTTTCTGTCCTTACGGAAATACAAAACAGATCGCTGAAGAGATTATTCAGGATACAATTAATGCGGATACGAGGTTAAAAGCTATATCCCTGAGGTATTTCAATCCTATTGGTGCACATGGTTCTGCATTAATAGGGGAATATCCTTTAGGAGTACCGGCAAACCTGGTTCCTTATGTTAATCAAACAGCTGCCGGTATATATGATCATATCAGAGTTTTCGGCAATGACTATAACACCCCTGACGGTACGGGAATCAGGGATTACATAAATGTTGTTGATCTTTCAAAAGCTCATGTTGTAGCGATAAGAAGGCTGCTTGAAAATAAATGTAAAACCAGCTATGAAGTGTTTAACCTGGGAACAGGTAAAGGGGCATCGGTGCTTGAAATAATAAAAACCTTTGAAAAGGCTACAGGACAAAAAATAAAATATAAGATTTACCCCAGGCGTCAGGGAGATATTGACAGTGTATATGCTGACACATCATATGCAAACCGTGAATTAGGATGGAAAGCCGGCATATCACTTGAAGAGACCCTGTTATCAGGATGGAACTGGGAAAAATACCTGAGAAATGTATTATTGAAAAAATAAATTTATCAAAATGAAGAAAACAATACTCATTACAGGAGGTGCAGGATTTATTGGATCACATGTAGTAAGGCTTTTTGTAAATAAATACCCTGACTATAAAATAGTAAACATTGATAAGTTAACGTATGCCGGCAATCTTGAAAACCTTACCGATATTGAATCAAAGAAGAATTATGAATTCATCAGGGCTGACATTAATAACGCTGATACTGTTGATGACATATTTACTAAATACAAATTTGATGGGATCATCCATCTTGCCGCTGAATCACACGTTGACAGGTCTATTTCAGATCCTATGGAGTTTGTTTATACCAATATCATAGGTACTGTTAACCTGCTTAATGCATCCAGAAAAATATGGAAAGATAATTATGAAAACAGGCTCTTTTATCATATATCAACAGATGAGGTTTACGGTTCACTGGAAAAAGGCAAATACTTCACTGAGACAACAGCTTATGATCCCAGGAGTCCATACTCTGCCTCAAAAGCAGGTTCGGATCATTTTGTCAGGGCATATTCAAATACATACAAAATGCCGGTGATCATTTCAAATTGCAGCAACAATTACGGTCCGAATCAGTTTCCTGAAAAGCTGATTCCGCTGGCAATAAATAATATAAAGAACAATAAATCCGTACCTGTATATGGCAAGGGTGAAAATATAAGGGACTGGTTATATGTTGAAGACCATGCAAAAGCGATAGATTTAATTTATCATAAAGGAATAACAGGTGAGACATATAACATAGGCGGAAATAATGAATGGAAGAATATTGATCTCATCAATAAATTGTGCAGTATAATGGATAATAAGTTGGGGAGAAAACCCGGTGATTCCGCAAAATTAATAACATTTGTCAAAGACCGTGCAGGGCATGATTTAAGATATGCTATTGATTCCGGCAAGTTACAGAATGAATTAAGATGGGCTCCTTCTTATAATTTTGAAGAAGGGCT
>CAZFHF010000272.1:3406-4723 GCA_964518655.1 uncultured Bacteroidales bacterium
CCTACGAGAAATATTATGAGAAACAATATATAAAAAGATAACTATTCTACCGTAACGGATTTTGCAAGGTTTCTTGGTTGATCAACATTACATCCTCTCATAACTGCAATATGGTATGATAACAACTGTAAAGGTACAACTGCCAGTAGAGGTGAAAATACCGTAACAGTGTCGGGTATTTCAAGCACGTGGTCAGCAAGCCGTTTAATAACTTTATCTCCTTCAGTTACAACGGCAATAACAATTCCATTTCTTGCTTTTACTTCCTGAATGTTACTGACAATCTTATCGTAGGATGTATCTTTAGTGGCAATAACAACAACGGGCATTTTCTTATCAATAAGAGCTATGGGCCCGTGTTTCATTTCAGCTGCCGGATAACCTTCAGCATGGATATAGGAAATCTCCTTTAGCTTAAGTGCCCCCTCCAGTGCCACCGGGAAGAAATAACCCCGGCCAAGGTATAAAAAGTTATTGGCATCTTTGTACAATGCTGCGATCCTTTTAAATTCATCATCCATTTTAAGTATCTTTTCTATCTTTTCAGGAATTTCTGTAAGGTCTTTAATGTAATTCTTATATATATCATCAGGCAGCACTTTCTTTTTGTTGCCTATAATTATTGCCATCATTGCCAGGACAGTGACCTGTGCTGTAAATGCCTTAGTTGAAGCGACACCTATTTCCGGGCCTGCATGGGTATAAACTCCGGCATCCGTTTCCCGTGGAATACTTGATCCAACAACGTTGCATATACCCAGTACTGTTGCTCCTGCCTCTTTTGCCAGATGTATGGCAGCTAATGTATCTGCTGTTTCTCCACTCTGGCTGATAGCAATAATGATGTCATCCCTGTTAATTATAGGATTTCTGTACCTGAACTCTGAGGCATATTCAACCTCAACGGAGATCCTTGCCAGATCCTCAAACAAATACTCCCCTACAAGTCCGGCATGCCATGATGTGCCGCAGCCAATTATTATTATTCTCCTGGCTTCAACCAGCCTGGGCAATACATTATAAAGCCCCCCGAGCCTCAGGCTTGAATCATCGGCTGCTACTCGCCCCCTGAAGGTATCCAGTATGGATCGGGGCTGCTCAAATATCTCTTTAAGCATATAATGTGCAAATCCTCCCTTGTCAATCTCACCGATATCGAGGTCCAGCTGCTGTACTTTTGGGGTTTGCGGATCGTTTTTAACAGTTTTAAGAATAAGTTCGTCCTTTGTTATAATCGCTACATCGTTATCATTTAAGTATATAACACTCTTTGTATATTCAACTATAGGTGTTGCATCCGATGCCAGAAAATACTCT
>CAZFHF010000273.1:0-4719 GCA_964518655.1 uncultured Bacteroidales bacterium
TATTATTGACCAATACTGAATCAATGAAATAATCAGAAAATAACTCAACAACAAAAGTATCCAGATCAGTATCTTGAACTGTTGCGTTAATTATAACACTCCCTTCAAGGTATGTTGATGAGTTATCAGCAGATAGATCCAACATGTAAAATGTTACATCATAATTGTCCATAAGGTTGTTATACATTGACTTATAATAAGCCTTTGCATTCGCTGGCTTCATCAATTGCAAGTTATCATACTTTTGATGAAATACCTGTCCGTTAGAGAAAACAGACAGAAAAAGTAAAATAATAATAAGGCTATTTTTTTGCATTTCGTAGCTAATTAGATTCTGTTATTTAATATGCAATTACAATATCTATATCTGTTATATAGATGATGAGAATTGATTATACCCTGCAATAATCATGCAAAAAATCATATTTGGATAAGTCAGTCCTGATATCTTAATAAATATCATTCATTTCTTATTAGTCATATTTTACGCTTAAAAAATATCGAATATTATTTCTTAATAATATATAAATAGTTTATATTTGAGACTGAGTTTCATTTGCATTTAATATTATTGGAGCAATTAATAAGTAAATACAAGTCTGCTCTCAGCAAGAGAGGGATCAGATATACTATTCAGAGGGATATCTTATTGAGATATATATTAACCCTCAAAGATCATTTCAATGCTGATCTTCTTTACTTAAACTCATCAGCCAGCGGTATTAATATATCGAGGGCCACGATTTACAGAAACCTTCCCCTATTCGAAGAATGCGGAATTATTAAGAAAGCTTTGCAGGACAAAGACAGGAGTTATTATGAGTTAAGTATCAGGAAAGAGCATCATGATCACCTGGTTTGTGTTGAGTGCGGAAAAATTATTGAATTCTGCAGTAACAAGATCGAATTAATTCAGAAAGAGATATATAAAAATTATAAATTTTCACCTACAAGTCATCAGCTAATACTTAGAGGAGTATGTGATAAATGCAGCAGAAAAAGAAATGAAAAGAACACTGGTAAATCTCACAAATAATGAAGAGGGCCTGATCCTTTCCGTGGAAGGGGGTGCAGGCGCCAGGGCTAAACTTGAAGCAATGGGAATAAGACCCGGGAAAAAAGTAAAAAAGATGAGTTCTCAGATATTTAGCGGCCCTGTGGTAATTGAAATTGACGGAAGGGATATTGCACTTGGCCACGGTTTGGCAAAGAAAGTACTGGTTGAATGAAGAAAATTGTTTTAGTTGGTAATCCCAATACAGGAAAAAGTGCTGTATTTTCGAGGCTGACAGGGGCAAGAGTCATTGCATCCAACTACCCCGGTACAACAGTTGAATATACTAAAGGTATAATGCGGCTTCCCGGGGGTGAGAAGGTAGAGATACTTGACATTCCCGGCATCTACTCGCTTAATATATCATCAAAAGCCGAAGAGGTTGCCGTAAACATGATAAATGAAGCTGACCTGTTAATTAATGTTATTGATGCCACTAATCTTGAAAGGAATCTTAATCTTACAGTTCAGATATTTAAAAAATTTCGTATTCCTGCAGTTTTAGCACTTAATATGACTGACATGGCGCGCAGTCATGGTATTAACATTGATACGGAAAAGCTATCAGCAAAACTTGGATTACCTGTTGTACAAACAACAGCATTAAGCGGTGAAGGGATAAAAGAACTGACTGACCGGCTGACAGAAGCCTGCATACCTTCAATTAAGTATACTAATAAGGAAAAATGGAATTACATAGGTAATATTGTTGAAGACGTTCAGAAAACAGAACACCGTCATCCGACCTTCGGGGAAAACCTGGCTGATATAACAGTTCATCCTATACTCGGACTGATATTTGCATTGATTGTTTTATCTGTTTCATTCATGGCCATAAGAATTATCGGGGAAAGCCTTATAAGATATGCTATGGAACCGCTTTTCAACGGTTTATATAAGCCCCTGCTGGAAAATGTTTCAGGTATGCTGGGTGAAAATACGATATTACATAAACTACTGATTGGTAATCTGATAGAGCAAAGCATTAATTTCAGGCAATCTTTCGGATTATTATCTACCGGTCTTTATATCCCCCTGGCCGAAGTTCTGCCTTATGTCTTTTCATTTTACCTGGTTCTTACCCTGCTGGAGGATATAGGATATCTTCCCCGTTTGGGAATCCTTCTCGATAACCTGATGCATAAAATAGGACTGCATGGATTGTCAGTCATCTCGATGTTTTTAGCATTTGGATGTAATGTTCCCGGTGCACTGGCAACAAGAATCCTGGAAACACGAAAAGAGAGATTTATTACTTCCACCTTAATGGCTATAGCCATACCCTGCATGGCACAAATTGCGATGATTAGCGGTTTGCTGGGAAAGTACGGAGCTCCCGGATTTTTTACCTTGTTTGGAATTCTTTTCCTTGTATGGCTTTTTGCAGGGATGATTCTTAAAAAATATATTAAGGGTGAATCTCCTGAAATACTTATTGATATACCCCCTTATCATTATCCTTATCCTGCTGCAATAGTCAAAAAAGTATGGATGCGTGTCAGATATTTTATTGCTGAAGCAATTCCTTATGTATTATTGGGAGTTTTTATTGTTGACGTCTTATATATCCTGGGATTCATGGAGTTGATGGGAAAAATATTTGCCCCGGTAATTATTAAAGTATTCGGCCTTCCTGCTGAAGCCATTTCAGCTTTACTCATAGGATTTCTAAGGAAAGATGTAGCTATAGGAATGCTCGCCCCCCTTGATTTGAATTTCAGACAGTTAATTGTTGCGTCAACTGTATTGACAATTTATTTCCCCTGCGTTGCAACTTTTATTGTTTTATTAAAAGAACTGGGTATAAGGGATATGATCAAATCAGCATTAATAATGCTTACCACAGCCCTGATTGTAGGAGGAACAGTGAACTGGTTATTTGTTTTGCTGGGATTATAATCAGGTAAATCAAACGATATTTTTTTATTTTAACATAATTAAAAACAATAAGGATTTGAACATATGTTCTTTTGTTTTATTAATTTTGAAAATAATATTAGTGTAATTAAATTAACAACATAATGCCAAATCGCAGAAGATACAGAAAAATTACCATGCCGCCGTCCATGGAAGGATTCAAACCATTTGGTATTCCGGTGCGCAAAACTGGGCAGGTAGTTCTGTTATTTGAAGAATACGAAGCCATTCGTCTGTGCGATTACGAAAACCTCACACAGGAAGAGTCAGCCGTAAGAATGAATATTTCCAGGCCAACTTTTACACGTTTATACAACAAAGCCCGCAAAACTATTGCAAAGGCGTTTATTGAGGGAAAATCCGTTGTAATACATGGAGGCACATATATTACGGATGATTATTGGTTCAGATGTTTTGACTGTAATGAAACGACAGTTACTCTTAAACCTATTAAACAATGCAGAAAATGTGATTCTGATAATATTATTCAAATAAGTATTAAACCGGATAATGAAAAACTGATCAATAAAAGCCCTGATTAATTAACAATTCAGGAATTATTAACTTAAATATCTGTAAATACAATTATATTGTCAAATGGCCATATTTTTTATCTCAAACATGTTCCCGCTTTTGTCCCAAATAAAATATGTGTCATGATTGTCCCTCCTCCTTACTAATGTTTTGTAACCTCCATCTGCTGCATTTTTATAAACATCTTCAGAATTATTATAACGAAGACAAACATGCGAGAAGATATGCCTTTCCTTCCTCGCATTAAGGAATATTTCAAGCAGTATATCTTTATATTCAAGAAGATACACATCAATCAATTTAGGAATATTGAATACTTCCTTTGATGTATAAGGATCCATTATAAATTTGTTTTTTAACCGGAAAAGCAAAATATCTTTATAAAACTTTTCAATATCCTCCAAATCATTTACTGTTAAAGCAATATGTTGTAGCATTTTTTATATATTTACAAACAAGACAAATTTAAATGAACTTTTGTTCATATTAAAATAATTTAGATTAATTTTAAAATCCTGTTATAGAATATTATTATACTGAAAATTAATCCATACAAAAACTAACAATTAAATAAATAGAATAGATATTTGATCCTATAAAAATTATATCATGAATAAAATTAAATCAACAGCATTCTTTATTGCAGGAATTATAGTTGTTTCAATTTCCTGTAAAAAATCGTCATTATCTGACGTTGAAATTACGGATCCTTCCATTTTAAGATTCTATGGCTACCTGGATAACAAGACCGATACCCTGGGAATACAAAGCGACAGTATATATGTTATAATAACAGATAAAATGCCAAGAAGGGTAGAACTTAAAAAAGGCGGTGTATATGTTAATGATTTACAGGCAAGTCTTTCCAATGATATATTATTCGGTCCGTTTTATAAATTTGACACAAGACAGATTCAGATTGAAAATAATGAGACATACAGGTTTAAGCTTGTACTTGCAGACGATTCGGAATATGAATCTCTTATTACACTTCCCGAAGAAAATATTGATGTTTTTAACACCCCCTCGTCACATAACGGTAATGACACCTTATCAGTATCCTGGGATGATGCAGATGATATGTGTGAACTAAGGCTTGAGTGGAGAAAATCAGTAACAGACAGCACATATCTGTCACCGGGAAGCACCTGGGGTGCTGTTGACGCCAGTGATATGCAGAATTATGATTTTCCCCCTTCTTTTTTTGAAGATAA
>CAZFHF010000274.1:0-4717 GCA_964518655.1 uncultured Bacteroidales bacterium
AAGCTAATATCAACAAAAGAATAATTAAACGTGCCAGAGAAAAATCAGAATCCTTTGACATACAATTTTTTCCTGAAGGAGGTTATCTGGTTGATGGCCTGGAAAGTGTTGTAGGCTTTAAAGCCATTAATAACTATGGCCGGAGTGTTAAAGTAAAAGGTGATGTATATGACTCTGATAAAAATAAAATCGTATCATTCGAAAGCTTTCATAATGGCATGGGAGCCTTTAATCTCAAGCCTGAACACAACACAGGTTATTATGCTGTCGTAAGTTCCGAACAAGTTCAAAATGTTAATATTGATCTGCCCAAACCTTTGCAGACGGGAGTTGTATTAACAGTAGACAATGCCGATAATAAGTTTATCTGTATTGAACTAAAATCTAACCGGCCAAAAACAAATGACAGGTTAGCAAATGAAATAATCTTAATCGGACAGGTAAGAGGAAGGATATACTATTCTTCTGTAATTAACTTGGCCGGCAACAATAAGAGTATTAAGATTGATAAACAGGCGTTCCCGTCGGGAGTTGTCCATTTTACGGCATTCGGCAACAGGTATGTGCCTCTGGCCGAAAGACTGGTTTTCATCAATCATAAAGATGAAATGAATATTAAGATAGATTCAGAACATAATAAATCAGCTGGCAATTATTCAATACGTTTATATTTTGATGTATCAGATGCCAGGGGAAATCCTGTTCAATCAAACCTGTCGCTCTCAGTATTTAATGTAAATGAACAAGAAATTAATAATCCCGGTGAATCAATCCTGAGCTATCTGCTGTTAACATCTGATTTAAGGGGATATATTGAGAATCCTGGCTACTACTTTCAGAATGACCCGGCGAAAGCCGTCAAAGCTCTTGACTATCTTATGCTTACACAGGGATGGAGAAGATTTGTATGGAAAGAAATATTAAATGATAAATATCCTGATATAAAACACCCCCCTGAGAGATTTATCACTATTGAGGGTCAGATAACAAGTGAAATATTAAAGCGCCCCCTGAAAGACTGTGATGTAAAACTTACAATTCTTGATAAATACAATGATGAATTTTTGCAGGTAACAGGAGAGAAAGGAAATTTTAAATTTAGTAATATGGTTTATTATGATACTGTTAATGCGAAAATTGAAGCAAGTCGAAGAAATAACAGAAAAAATGTATTGATAACACTTCATGGAGAAGAACGTGAAGAAATATTTAATTACTTCGGAGAAAATCTGCTGACAACTGTTTCGGAAATAGACATGAAAAGATACAGAAGAGAAAAGAATGCAGAGTTTAAAAAAGAAATGATAGAAAAAGAAAAGGAGGAAAAGGAAAGGAACAAATTAACAAGTATTCATTCTAACCCTGATTATGTTATTACATCTGATGAAATACCAAGCGGTTATTCGAATGCCTTGCAGGTCATACAGGGCAGGGTGCCCGGTGTTCTGGTTTCCGGGAATAGTGTAACCATCAGGGGAAAAAACAGTTTCCTGTTAAGTACTGAACCGCTGTACATTATTGATGGTGTTCCTGTGGAAAATGTCAGCTCAGTATTAGCAATACCTGTTGAAGATATTGACAGGATAGAAATACTTAAAGGACCAAGTGCCTCTATATATGGAAGCAGAGGAGCCAATGGAGTAATTGCAATATATACAAAGAGAGGTTCATTTATGAAAAGAGGAGTTATTGAATTTCAAATGCTGGGATACTCTACGCCAAAAAAGTTCTATCAGCCAAAATATGAAATTGCTGATACCAGTATGAAGGAATTAAAACAATACCCGGCAATATTCTGGAAACCTTTTATCCAGACAAACCTTACCGGAAAAAGCATGATAGATTTCAGTATTCCTGCAAATTGTAAACAGTATCGAATAATAGTTGAAGGGATATCCTATGAAGGACATGCCGGCAGCAGCATTCTTATGCTTGAAGCGGACAAGTAAAAAAAATAGCGCTATACAGGTATAACCCGCAATTGCTCTATTTCATTTTTTCTATAAATCCTGAAAATATTTTTCTCATCAACAAGATTGAATAACTCTATCAATTCATCTGAAACATTTATGAAGCCAAATTTTATTCCATTCTCTGCCGCCTGATAAATGATAAATTTCAATCCTGAAAATGAATTACTGTCAATAAAAAGCACATTACTTAAATCAAAGTAAACATCATTTGAAGTGCTTTCTATTATCTGCAATAACCGATTCCTTAATTTCTCAAAAATTAAAAAATCTATTCTTCTTAATTTGTTCAATGATACTATAATCGTATCATTGAAATGTTCAATATTAATCATACCAAAATCCGGATTAATTCCAGGATTGAAAATTACAATGTTAAAAAAGTTATTCTCCCCTCCTGTTTTAGAACTTTTCAACAATGCTTTGGTATTTATTCACACAGCGGGCATTATTATACAAAAAGGGACAGCGCCCTTTTGGACTGCGCCCTGTATGGGCGCTGTCCTTTTTCAGGGCGCTGTCCCTTTTTTATGTATATCAACCGGAAGATATAAAATCTGTAATCGAAAGACTAGGCGTTAATCATGTCCTTGTATGCTTTAGCATCAAGCAAATCGTCAGCCTGCGAGGCATCATCAACTTCCACCTTAACTAACCACCCTTCACCGTATGGATCTTTATTTACAATATCAGGGTCATCCTCCAATTTACTATTTATTTCTATAACTTTGCCTGAGACCGGCATAAACAGATCAGAAACGGTCTTAACTGCCTCTATTGTTCCAAAAACTTCTTCTTTTTCAAGATGTTCTCCCTCTGTTTCAATTTCAATAAAAACAATATCACCCAGTTCGTTCTGCGCATAATCAGTAATACCAATATAGGCTTCTGCATCTTCTATACGTATCCATTCATGATCTTTCGTGTACCTTAGGTTATCAGGAATTTTCATCCTTTTTAAATTTTAGCTTGTTAATAATAAACTGAACAACAGCAAATTTTACACTTTTTTATATTTTACAAAAATTAATATTAAAATATTTGTAAATAGTTTATAAACATTTTAAAGGGACAGTCACCTTTTATCATAAATAACAGATCCTATATGGGATAAATGAATTGTCTTCAGAGTGACAGACACCTGATGGAAAAAACACAAATCTCAATTACCAAAATAATTACTGTGTTTGGAAATTAATAATTTAGATATTATTTTAACTTATTTGGGATTTGTGTTTTGGGATTTATTTGTTTTTTGTTATTTGAAATTTGTTATTTGTTAAAAAGGGCGCTGTCCCTTTTAATCTATTGTGCAAGGGTGAACCTGACGCTAAAGCCGATATTGGTATCAGCTGTAAGGAATGAACGTGAAGTATATGGTTTATTGAGTGTTCTGTCAAAGAAGAATTGAATATTAAATCTTGAGCTTAATGCATAGTCAGCGGTAGTACCAAGTTTAACAACCCTTTGTCCTGTTGTTATCTGGTCAACCTCATCTTCAGTTAGTTGTGCCAGATGCCTTATCAGTGTCTTATTATCCCTTATTGACAGGTCAAATCTCAGATTCAGGTCACTTTCATATTTATTCCCGCTAATCTCCAGGGGCACTTCCCTGAACCTGTATCCTGCACCTATAACAAACTCATTGCTTCTTGTTTCGGTAAGCTGGTTATTAGATAAGCCTAATGACAGGTTTCTTGATTTTTTAATCTCAAAACGTGTAATCATACTGTTCTGCCAGGTCATATCAATATTAAACAACGGGCTGAAATCTTCCCTGATAGATACTGTATTAATCTGATATTCGGGGATAAAGTTATTCTGATAATCCCTTATATAACCCAGGTTATCTTCTTCGGCCACATAGTATAAACTTGTCGTATAAGAGCCGACATTATATGTACAACGATATGAATGACTTAAATTAACCGTTTTAAAATATTTCTCGACAAATCCTATTCTGGAGAGTCCGTCAAAAGTAATTTTCCAGTTTGGAAGCATGCTTAATATTCCCGGAAATGTTTCCAGTGTAACGTCCTCAGGATCCCTGTTACCATAGGCAGCCAGGAAAGCCGGTATTAATACCTCAGGTGAGGTTGATCCGTAACCGTATGTATACCCCTCTTCAGTATACTGTTCAATTGAAGGATTAAATCCAATTCCTGATCTGTCAACTCTTTGGGAAAATAATCTATGTGAAATTATTTTTCTGTATTCTTTGAAATTTTCAAAATATGGAGAATAGTAGTTATTGCTGCTTTCTATTTTTTCAAAAGCTGATCCTATACTAATAAAGGATATAGAAAAATTTCCTGTTTGTATTCTGTTATCAAATCTAAAGCTATCCATATCAGCCTCATAAATAAAATATTCAGATATGTTTTCGGAATAGGTACGCATAGCAGTCAGATCAATCCTGAAGCCTTTAAAAGGTTCGAATGTACTTCGTACATTGAAATTATCTGATTTAGTAAGAGTATAGGGATTGCTAAATGCAGGGTCTGTTGTCAGCCAGTCTTTGTTCATATTCCTGACATAGTTGTCATCCTGGTATCCTAAAATAAAAGGAATTCCAGGAGCCCCGTTAAAATCAGCGTTATCTTTTCCTGAATTTATGCCAAAAATATTTGTTTCGGGTTTATATCCCATCAACACTGTCCCCCCTGATTGAGAGTAAGAGATTGAGATATTCTTTATACCGGTAATAAATCTGACTGAATTTTCTGCAATAAAAATAACAGGATTTT
>CAZFHF010000275.1:0-4673 GCA_964518655.1 uncultured Bacteroidales bacterium
CTTCTTCCCTGAACAGCAGGTTCTCACGGTCGCTCAGCCTGATTATTTCCTGGTTGTTCGATGAATATGAGAATCTTGTATATATACTGAAATCTGAGGTCAGCACAGGGAACAGCTCCAGGTTATATTCAACACCCCTGTTTTCGGTTTTGCCGGCATTGATGAACATCTTCCCTCCCCCATAGTAAAAGGGAATATCACGCAGCATTACAAGGTTATCATTTGTCTTGATATAATAATCGGCATTAAATATTATCCGTTCCCTGAAAAGCGATACCTCAAATCCTATGTTGTGTTCTTCTATTTTCTCATGCTTCATTTTATGATTTGCCAGCTGTTCAATGATATAACCGGGAAGCAATGTATCCCCGATATAATAGCCTGTTTCTGTATACATATCATTTGACAACCCGTTAAGCGGGTAATTCCCTGTCTCTCCCCAGTTCCAGTAAATATTCAGGTAATCAAGCCATTTTATCCTGTCAAGATGGAAATCCTTTGAAATATCCCAGTTCAGGGCAACAGACGGAAACAGGTCCTTTACGTTAACATGCCTGCCCTCTTTCAGATGGTCATAATTTGCCACTGCAGAAATAAAATACTTGTCCCTGTAACTGTAATTAATATGGCCTATTATGGAGTTTATCCTGCGTATAACAGACCCCGATTCGCCGTGAATGGCCATTGAGCCCCTGGTAAATATAGCATCATAATAATCTGTCAGCGAACCCATGTTCATCGAATCAATATCCCAGTGCACATTGTCAGTATAATTCCTGTAGCCTGCTATCATCTTCAGCTGATGCTCCTTGAATGATTTGTTCCAGTTCGCATTGATTTGCCTGTTCAGTATAACATAGTTCTCCTCGCTTTTGAAGTAATATCCGCTCCCTGGAGCCACGGAGTTTACATACAGGTAATCATCCGCCGAATAAAAATAGTTCCTGAATGATAAAGTGGCAGATATATTCACTATCAGGTTATCTGCAGGAAGGTACTTGGCAAATAATCCTGCCGTATGCGACTTTATGTCGAGCTGCTTTGAATTGTTGCCAATTACCCGTCCTATGTCCTGTTTCTTGTTCAGTTCCGGGTAGTCGTAATGGATCCTGAGTGCTTCACCGTATTCCTGGTTGTAATCCTCATAATACATGGAATCAGGAGTGCAATTGTAACATGGTGATTTGTTAATCCCCTGGAATATTATGGCATTACCTCCATAGCTGTCAAGGTTATTCCTGTTTTCCTGCAGTGAGCCCCTGTACAGAACCTCGGATGTTACCTTTTTTCCCAATGAACGGCTCAGCTTGGTTGAAAAAGTGTACCTCTTATATGAAGAATTGGCTATTACTCCCTCCTGGTTGTTATAGCTCCCTGAAAAATAATACCTTGTTTTCTTCAGCCTCCCTGTTGCCGACAACTGGTATTCACTGACAATGCCATCCCTGAAAATCTCATCCTGCCAGTCCGTGTTGCATATTGTATCTGAATATTCAGGATAATACCTCCTGAATGACGTACCCAGGATTTTTCCTGCCGAATCAATTGCCGACAGAAAATCTCTTGTATCCATCAAATCATAGAAATTTGTGAATCGCTGAATGCCAAAGGTTGTTGAGAATTCTATCTTATTGTCGCCCCCGCTTTTTGTTTCAATCAGCACTACGCCGTTACCGCCCTGGTAGCCGTACAATGCCGTTGAGGATGCATCTTTAAGAACCGTTACATTTTCAATATCACGGATATTCAAATCCGCTATTCCCAGTGATGAAAGGTTTACATTGGGAACAGGCACTCCATCAACAACATACAACGGGTCAACACTGCCAAAAAGGGAGTTAATGCCTCGTATCCGTATTTTCTGGTGATCGCCCGGAGCGCCCGATACCTTCGTGCTCCATACCCCCGATACACGGGCATGTAATATATCCGCGGCATTATTGACACTTACCTGCTCGATCTCCTTTATATTTATCGATTCTATTGTCCGGCCGACATCCATATCACCGAAAAACCTGCGCTGAGATGTGATCCTTACCTCATCTATGCCTTTGGTTTCAGGCTTTAATGATACATTAATTTCCATATCCTTGTTTATCTCAACACTCATCTCCTGTGTGCCATACCCCACGAAACTGAATACCAGGGTATAATTTCCGGCAACAGCCAGTAATGTGTATTTCCCCGAATTATCCGTAACACTCCCTGTTAAGGTTTCCTTCAGGTATACATTTACTCCTACCATCGGCTCCCCTGTTTTGCTGTCTTTTACACTCCCGCTGATCCGGTATTCTTTGTCCTGAGGTTGTTTACCCTTATAATTCTCCCCGGCAGTGCCCGGACTGTATCCTGTTCCGGTATTATTGCCTGAAGCAAAAGCAGTATGAACTAATAATACAAAGAAAATAAACGTAAAAACTTGTTTAAGGTATTGATAAAAACGTATCATGTCGACAGACCAGATTTTATGAAGTTTTATCAGTAACGACTTACAAATATCATTGTCAATTTCGTAATTAATTCGGAATTTTCCAAAAAGACGTTTTTACTCGAGGTTCGGATTCAGCCAGATATCCTCTTCAGGTATGGGCATAAAATAATTTTCTTTTGTTACAGGGTAATCGATATCTTCCAATTCCTGAGGATCCCTTAATTCTGGCAGGTTCTCTGCCATTTCCAGCCGCACAAGGTCAAACCATCTCCCTTCGGGCTCCCCGGCAAATTCCCATGCACGTTCCCACACCACAGTATCGGCAAACTGCTCTGCTGATAAGCCCGGCTGCAAATCATAAACGGAAGGCGAGTGGATATCAACTTTGTTTGCCCTCCTGCGTATCATATTTACTGCTTCATAAGCCGATGCATCCAGCTGCCCTGAACGGGCTTTGGCTTCGGCATAAGTTAACAGGGTATGTGCATAACGAAGAAGGTAGAATTTTTTATTGGCTTCTGTTTCCGTTATAAATGGCACAATGTTATCATTCAAATCCGGAAAATAAGTAAAGTTATCATAATTAAAAAAAGTATTAATATCTTCTGACATTATTTTTTGGTAAGGCATTTTTTTAAAATATAATCCACTGTAGTACCAAGGTATTTGATCCATAATAGTATCAATCCTAATCACTTTTTTTTCCTCAGTAATTGCAAATCCCAGAAACTGTTGTGTGTTATATGTTTTGTCCTTTCTATAGCTTCTAGGAAAGGTATTATAAAATTGAATTTCTGGCAAAGCTTCCACAATTACTCTATAATTATAAAGATAATAATGTTCACATCGTATTCTTCTTAAACCATAGGTTGCTATCCAATGTGTTCTAAACAAATTAGCTCCATATGATTCAAAATACCCTGTAAGATAAATAGGAAAAACTGTCTCTTTGTTTGTATTTATATTGTTAGTCCAAAGATCGGCAAAGTCAGGAATTAATTCAAATCCAAAATATTCAGCACTGTCCATCACATGCCCGGAAACAATTACTGCCATTGCATATTGATTGTGATCCTTTAATGGGTATCCTGCCATCGATAAATAAACTTCTGCTAATAGGGCTTTAGCTGCACCACTACAAGGTGTAACATATGGAATGCGGGCTTCATTATTTGAAAGTGGAAGTAAATTGCTTGCTTTTTGCAGGTCACGTATAATAAAATCATATATCTGTATGTATGAAGATTTCTCAAGAGTATAATCAACATCTGCATTACTAAAAAGAGGTATTCTTCCAAATAAACGTAGTAGTCTAAAATAACAGATAGCCCTTAAAAAATATGCCTCACCAAGCATCCAATGTCCTAATTCGGACAATTCACTGCCAGGATGAATTTGTACAATAATATTGTTAGCTTCGACTATTGCTTTATATAGATTACTCCATATATATTCCTCCATATCAACCTCAACTCCAGGCTCATATATGTCATATTTCCAATATTTTTCTCTTTTACATATTGATGAATAGTGTAATTCTGTTGTAGTATCTCTTAAATAATGACAAGATTGTATAGCCCAGGTTATGTCATCACTATAGATAATTTGCCTTATGTAAGCAAAATCTCTAAAAATATTTGCCAGTGAACTGTAACTTCCATTAAGATGTGCCTCTATCTCAATTTCCGAATCAATTGTTTGCACAGTATCTTCTTCCTCATAAAGCAATTTATCGCAACATATCAAAGAGAACAATAAGGATATACAAATAAACTTACTCATTATTCCAGAGGTTTATATTAATAGCGGTTTAATAAGATTTTTTTTCTTTTAAAATCTTATCTGCTAAAGGCTGCAGCTTGTCAATTTCAATTTCGTAAATATTTTTTAATTTTTCAACAAGATGTTTTTTTCTGATAATGAATTTTTCATCTTTTATTTGTTTCAAAATTTTATTTCTAGCTTTCTCATACGTTATTTTAATAGGCATGCCCTCTTCTGATTTAATTAGTAAGAAGACATTATCATCAAGCTTGACAGGGCCAAACACTTCCCCTATTGAGGCATTATATAATGTATTTAGTTGTTGCTTTTGAATTTTTGTATTTTGGTTAATTTTTCTCTTTTTATTACAATAGTCTCTTATCAAAGTGAATTAGTTGTTTCACAATCATAAACTGTATTTCTTTTTATGAAATTTCATTTTTTACTTTCATTAAGTTAATCTTTTTTTATACTTATT
>CAZFHF010000276.1:0-4671 GCA_964518655.1 uncultured Bacteroidales bacterium
GATTAGGCTGTACTTGATAGGATACGTCGCTAGATTTATCGACCATCTTATTTAAGCCGCCGCAGCTGCTAAGTAAAAAAGCTGCAACAACAAAAGATGTTAAGTAGTTTCGTTCGATTTTCTTCATAATTAATTGATTATTTGTTATACAATTTCAAAAATATTTATTATTCATAAGGTTTATATACCATACAAACTTACTAATGTTTTCAATAAATAAAAAAAAATTGAAGTTTATGATACCTAATTTTCCAATAAATATAAAAAAAATAAAAGAACCTGCTCTAAATCAAGTGAAATAAATTAATAACATTATAAGTTCTATCTGGTAATAAATTATTGAATTAATATTTCAATAAAAGCTCCTTAATGTGTTAAATTTAAATTATTTATATGTTAAAATATACTATTTTGGTCCGAATAAAAATTATTTTACATAGTCAAATCCCTGCCCGTTTGCTGAAACATCGAATAAATCCGGTAAGAACCTCATTTTTTCATTAATTAAAGCAAATACTAAGCCTATTTTTTAATTGTTCCAGGTTTATCAGGTGGTTTCGAGATAGAATCCCTCATATGTGTGTCAGCGTCTATATTTTTCATCCTGTAATAGTCCATTATTCCGAGGTTTCCTGATTTAAAGGCATCTGCCATAGCCAATGGGATTTGTACTTCTGCTTCAATAACTTTTGCACGTGCTTCCTGTGCTTTTGCTTTCATTTCCTGTTCAAGAGCTACAGCCATAGCGCGTCTTTCCTCGGCTTTAGCCTGGGCAATGTTTTTATCAGCATTTGCCTGGTCCATTTGGAGTACTGCTCCAATGTTCTTACCAATATCAATATCTGCAATGTCAATTGAGAGGATTTCAAATGCCGTACCTGCATCCAATCCTTTTTCCAGAACAACTTTTGAAATATAATCCGGATTTTCAAGAACTTCCTTATGCGATTTTGATGAACCTATAGAAGATACTATACCCTCTCCTACTCTTGCCAAAACAGTTTCTTCACCGGCTCCCCCAACTAACTGCTTAATATTGGCCCTTACAGTAACTCTTGCTTTGGCAATCAGCTGAATACCATCTTTTGCTACTGCAGTAACCGCCGGTGTATTAATTACCTTGGGATTTACTGACATTTGCACTGCTTCTAAAACATCCCTGCCGGCAAGATCTATTGCTGTAGCCATATTAAATGGCAGTTCAATATTTGCTTTTTCAGCAGAAACAAGTGAATGAACAACTTTTTCCACATGCCCGCCTGCAAGATAATGCGCCTCCAGATCATTTCTATTAAGCTTAAGTCCGGCTTTCGTACCCTCAATCATTGCCCTGACAATACCTGAAGGTGGTACTTTTCTCCATCTCATAAAAATAAGCTGCATTAAGGATATTCTTACACCCGAGACCAATGCCTGAAACCATAATCCTAATGGCACAAAATAGAGAACCACCATTAAGAATACTATAACTCCTACAATATAAAGTATGTATGTTCCAATACTTGTTCCTGTCATAATTTTTAATTTATAGGTTTAATAATTACGTTTGTATTTTGTACTTTAATAATCTCAACTTCTGTATTTTCATCAACATAACCCGCCAATGATTTTGCCTCTACTATTTTATCATTAAACAAAGCCTTGCCTATAGGGGCCAGTTTGGTTATAGTCCTGCCCCTTTCACCAACCTTAAACTTGCCTTCCTTTATAATATTCTCAACCGAGCTCTCACTTTTTGTATCAAGGGCTATTTTTTTCCAGGTTCCTGATCTTAGCGCAAAAAAGAAAATGATAATTATTACCAGTACTGTTGAGGCTACAGTGATATTTCCAAATCTTACGTCGTGAAAATGGTAAGCAGAAAAGATACCTCCTGCAATAAGTATAAAACCACCTATCCCTGCTATAGTAACTCCGGGAATAATAAGAAATTCTACCAATAAAAGCAGTATGCCCAATAATATTAAGAGAATAATAGCAAGAGATGACATAAGGATAGTAAAAAAATTATATGAAATTTCAACTAATTGTAGCTTCTAGTCCCCTATCCAATAATCCTTCCTTAAAAGGTTTAAGGTAACTTACCGTGCCTCTTTTAATGTCATATTTACCTTTATAATGTACAAGGTAAGTACACTGTTCAGCTTGTTCTGCGTCCATTTTACATATCTCAACCAGCGATTCGATGACATAATCAAAGGTATGATGCTCATCATTATGCAAAATCAGATATCTGTCCTTTCCAATATCTTCATCAACAATTTCCCTAAGTTTAGGGCGGTTGCCTGTATAATCCTTTTTTCCCATTGCCAGGTTGTTTAGAAAATAATAAACTACAGCACAATATTTATCATCAGACGATTTGTCCAAAAATATAAAATTTTCTGCATATCTAAGGATTATTTATAATTTTATTTGCGAATATTCTATCTCTTTAGCCTTTTCAATTTTTATTGTTTTTCCATTATAAAATGATACAATAAATGCATCGGGAAATCCATACTCCCTGATATCATTCAATGCTTTATTAGCGCTGTTCGAAGAATAAAAAATACCTGTGAAATACTTTATTTTCCCGCTTACGTATACAGAAGACATTGGCGAAAGACCTTTAAAGGTATTATTTGGAACCGGTTTACTATATACTCCCATCTGAATTCTGAAAACCAATCCGTCAGGTATTTTTATTTCTGAAGGTATTGGATTAAAGTCATTGTATGGTGATATTTCGAGGATATCAAACTGATCAATCCCGGGTTTATTATCCTGAACAGGGGAAGTCTTTCCTTTATCCCTGACACTCAACGTTTGAATAGAATCATACTCATGGTTATTATAACCGGCAGGTACATATTGATATATTTTTATTCCATTAACTTCACTAACCAGCCTTATCTTTTCTTCCATTGTATCTGTTTTACTACTACTAACATTATAAATAAAAGAATTATTGTATATCGCATCTGCCTTTTCCTGGTATTTATCAGATTCCTTTTCCAGTTTGGATATCTCACTTATTATTTCAATTCTTTTATGAGGATCATTGGTTTCCTGCAAAAGGGTTCTCTTTTGCTTTGCCAGCCTTGTCAATGAATCGGCAATTAACTGATAATCCAGTGCTTCCCTTATGATTTTGTTATATTCATTTTGTAATATTGAATCATTCTCTATCCGGATATCCCTGCCGGAAAAATATTTCACGGAAAAATTGTAATCTTTGGCTTTATTTACAATGAATACGCTTTGTATAGTTAATGCAGCAATTAGCATTAAAAATGTTTTACCGTATCTAAAAGCAATATATTTCATAATTCAAATTTGTATGTTTATCCTGAGAAAGTTAGTAAAATATATGAATAATGTTATAAATAACAAATATCAAATAACAAATCACAGATAAATTACAAATTTCAAAACCCAAATAGCAAATAAATTCCAGATCCCAACGGCTGGAACGTTCATTGTTTGGAAATTTGAAATTTGGATATTTGGATTTATTTGTCATTTGGTGCTTATGTTTTACTTATTGAATATATACTAATAAACTTCATCAGATTTATTATAATTGCAAACAATTTTGATATATCAGTACATAGATATATATTCGCATAAAATTTTCTAATATTATTCAAAAACAATCAATCATGCAAAAGATGAAAAACCTAGTATTTATTGCCGTTTTAGTGTTTTTAGTTATATCCTGTGATAAATCCAAATCAGATTCAAAAGTAACATTAGTTAACAGACTGGATACAGTAAGCTATGCATTCGGACTTTCATTTGCAAACAGTCTGAAATACTCTAATTATATTGCTGAATTAAATGTAGATGCAACTGCTGCTGCTATAAAAAGTGTATATGGCGGGTCCGAGGATACCGTATTTACTCAGAATGAGATCTCGCAGATCCTGAATTCCTATGTCAGGGAAGCAAGGGAACAGCGGATTCAGGCAAATCTCGATGAAAGTAATAAGTTCCTTGAAAGCAACAAGAAACGAAAAGGGATTCAAGTTACTCAATCAGGATTACAGTACAGGGTTATTGAGGAAGGTACAGGAAAAGTCCCTTCTGTTGATGACAGGGTTAAATGCAATTACAGGGGTACCCTTATTGATGGCAGGGAATTTGACAATTCCTACAAAAGAGGTGAACCAACTGAATTTCGTGTCAGTGGAGTAATAAAAGGTTGGCAGGAAGCACTTCAACTTATGAAAGAAGGAGCAAAATGGGAGTTATTTGTGCCTCCTGATTTGGGTTATGGATTAAGAGTGAGGCCCGGCGGACTGATAGAGCCAAACATGGCCCTTGTTTTTGAAATTGAACTGATTGAAATAGTTGCCCCCGAAGAAAAGAATAAGTAATCATAAACAAAATACAGTTGTCAAACCGTGAATCAGAGATTCACGGTTTGTTTTTTATATAATACTTACCCTTTGAGTTTTATAAAAATAATCCTGAATATTTACAATTATCATAGTACAGAAAAATATTAAGCTTACACTTAAAATAATCAAACCTGTTGATGTAACTGAATAGTCCCCTATTGTTTCTATTAAAGAAGTAAAAAACCTGCTTATAAAACCGTAATCAAAATTTGATACAATATATAAAAACCTGTTAGTGTAATTTATTATATTATTGCCAAAAGGAATAGATATAAACATTGCAGCA
>CAZFHF010000277.1:0-4669 GCA_964518655.1 uncultured Bacteroidales bacterium
GGAAAGAAGTTAAAGGTAATCCTTTGTCATTTTTACATGTTATAAAACCTGAAGTAGATCTTCCTGAGGATATTGATCTGCATTCAAAACAGGTGTATGTAAAAGGAAGGGAGAACCTTATAAAACTCATTGAAGACGGTTTATTAATCCAGGATAGCGAGCCCTGCTTTTATATTTATGCACAAAGTTTTCGAAACAAAACCCAATACGGAATTTTAGGCTGTGCTCATATTGACGATTACGTCAATAATAAAATAAAGAAACACGAACTAACCAGGCCGGATAAGGAACTCGATCGTATTAACCTCATGAAACATCATAATTTTCATGCTGAGCCAGTGTTCTTTGCTTACCAGGATAATAAGGAAATAAATAAAATTGTAGCATCATTTGTGAAGAATGAACCTGAATACGACTTTATGGCGGATGATGGCATAAGACATATTTTCTGGGTAATAAGCGATCAGGCATTGATCAGACAGATAGAGGAGATATTTAAGAATGATATTCCCGGTACTTATGTAGCTGACGGGCATCATCGCACGGCTGCCGCTGCAAAAATAGCACTGGAAAAAATGCAGAATAATCCTGACCATACAGGAAAAGAGGAATACAATTATTTCATGGCTGTGCATTTTCCATCCAGCCACCTGAACATTATAGATTATAACCGTGTTGTGAAGGATCTGAACGGTTATTCACCATCGCAGTTCATAGAAAAGCTGAAAGACAATTTCGATATTACGGAAAAGGGAGCAGAAGAGTATAAGCCTCAAACCCTGCATGAATTTTCAATGTATATCGAAGGGAAATGGTATTCATTAAAAGCAAAAAAAGGATTGTATGATGATAATGATCCTATAGGATGCCTGGATGTTACAGTACTATCAGAACGTATTCTGGCCCCTGTCCTTGACATTACTGATCTCAGAAAATCAAAGAGAATAGATTTTGTTGGGGGAATACGCGGTCTTGCAGAACTAAAAAAAAGGGTTGACAGCGGAGAAATGAAAGCTGCCTTTGCTCTTTATCCTGTAAGTATGCAGCAATTAATTAATATTGCTGATACAAATAATATCATGCCTCCCAAGACAACCTGGTTTGAGCCAAAGTTAAGGAGCGGATTAGTTATTCATAGCTTTGAGTGAAATAAATTTAAGGCTTGCCGGTTTTTATTTGCAGAATAGCAACCTTCGGATGATTAATTAAAAATTTCCAGATCAATATAATCCTGCTTTATTAATGTCCACCAGTCAGATGCCAGGTTCCACTTCAGCAGGTAGTCATAAGGAAGCCAGCCATAACCGTTTTCGCCCCATGTTTTCCCCCATGAATTCCTTATTAAAAAAGCTCCTTTGGATTTCTTTTTATCACCCTTCCTGTTTATTATTTCTATTTTATCATCGTAACCAACAGCAACTACTGCATGTCCTCCAACAATCCTGTCGGTTTTGGCATCGGGAAAAGGTATCTTTCCGCTGTTTTCCTCTGCCTGCTCTATAGAATCAAAAACAGTGAAGCCAAACATTGCAGGAAATCCTGTAAATAAGTAGTTTTTAATCCTGTCCAGTACTATCTCAGGTGAAAGTCCGTAAGAATCAAGCCTGAAGTATTTAATAGCCTTGTAGTTCTGTGCAAAGGAATAACAAAATCCGGGAGGTTCTTCGTCATACCTTGATGTATCGTATGGCCAGTACTTCTCAGGAGCTACACCAAAAAGAGCCATTGCTGCTATTGTTGAGCGCAGATAGGCACCTGTATCTCCCTGTAGCTGAAGATAGTTCCTCGTAACCTTATATAAAAATAATCTTGATGCCTCAAGAAATTTATTATGAGCCCTGTTTTCAAAATATTCAATTAGTCCCACTCCTGCCTGTGCAGTACATGAACCAATATCTCCCTGGTCTTCTACCGGTGAGCATAGATGCTTAAGATCTACACTTTTCGGAACATCAGATGAAAAATCCAAAGGCGATTTTTTAATCTTTGTTAACATCGGTTTTACTATGCTATGTTCAGGTGAATAATCCCTGATATCTGCATAGTCTTTTAACCAGCCCAATTTTTTGTTTGATACCATTGTTATTAGTTTTTGAGTGATTTGAATTTATATTAATTCCGGAAACTCCGGGAAAGTAACCCTTAAACTGATTAATATTTATTTTACAGGTTTGCTGTTAACTGTTTTTTTACCCAGTTCAATGACTTCCATATCGATAACATTTTTTTTATCAATTGCAAATCTAACGGCTGTTCTTACCTGATGCAATCCATTCCTTCCTGCAGCACCGGGATTTATAAATAAAAGATTAAGTTTTTTATCGAACATGATTTTTAATATATGCGAATGGCCTGTTATAAACAAATCAGGCGTATCGCTTAATAGCTCATTTCTTACAGACCTGTCGTATTTACCGGGATAACCTCCAACATGTTTTATCCATACATTCATGCCTTCAGCCTTAAACCTTAGATTTTCAGGATATACTGACCGTATATCAACAGTATCTATATTACCATGAACTGCTTTGAATTCTCTGAATTGTGATAACCTCTCTGCTATCTTAATATCGCCAATATCTCCGGCATGCCATATCTCATCGCAATCCTTAAAATACTCAAAGATCTTATCATCCAGATACCCGTGCGTATCTGATAACAATCCTATTTTTATCATGACTAATATCTAAATATTCTTGTTTCTCAAATAACGGTTGTATCTGTCAGGAATATATACCACTGCATGTTCATCTGATACCGCTGAAGTATTTCATAAACTGCATCCTTTCAAATGCTGCAGGATCGCTGATGCCTTCCTGGCTTACTTTTCCTTTAAACTGGCTTAAATAATTATACCCCTTTTTTATCATCCAGTTTTCAAAATAACTCAACATAGCATTTATTTGTTCCAGTCCTTTCTGATATAATACGGACACTATCTGCACTGCAGATGCTCCGGCCAGTATTTGTTTTATTACTGTTTCCCCGTCATGAATTCCGGTACTAGCTGCCAGGTCGCATTTTACTTTTTTTGACATCAGGGCAATCCACCTTAAGACGTTTCCATTATCCTGTGGATTACTGTATATATTTGCAGATTCGAGTTCAAAACTTTCAATGTTTATGTCAGGAGTATAAAACCTGTTGAACATTACTATCCCGGCTATACCTGTTTCTGACAGTTTTTTAATCATCAGTCCGGGTTTTGTAATAAAAGCGCTGATCTTAACAGATACCGGTATACTGACTTTGCTTACGATTTTATTTGCAATATCAATGTATGTTTGTTCATGATCCCTGTCTGAGAAATCAGCAGGATTAAGGAATATATTCAGTTCCATGGCATCGGCTCCGGCATCCTGAATTTTTGATGCAAAATCTGTCCATTCATAAGGAGTAATACAATTAATACTTGCGATTACCGGTATTAATACTTCTTTTTTTGTATCACTTATAAGTTTCAGATATTTGCCAAGTTCATCTTCCTTAATGTGCAAATCGATATAATCAATTGTTTCTGACAACTCTGTATATATCATTTTGTTCTGTTCAGCTTCCTTTGCTTTGGCAGTCGCTTCATGCAATATTTCCTCTTCAAATATTGATTTCAGTACCACTGCTGCTGCTCCGTTTGATTCCAGCTTTTTTATACTCTCTACAGAGTTTGAAAGTCCGCAGCTTCCAACGATTATGGGATTTTTCATTGTTATTCCCATGTATTTTGTTGTTAGATCTGTCATTTTCTTTCAATTAATGATTTAGTAAAATAATTATAAAATTCATTTATGCTGCAGATGCTTCTTTTTTATTTTATTTCATCTTCAGTGTTTTATTAATATATTCGTGCATTCCTGCAGCTGCTTTTCGTCCGTCACCCATAGCAAGAATTACGGTTGCTCCCCCCCTCACGATATCACCCCCTGCAAATAGTTCAGGGATCGATGATTGCATGGTTTCAGGATTAACCTCTATTGTCCCCCACTTTGTTATTTTAAGTTCAGGGATGCTTTGTGGTATAAGTGGATTAGGTGATACACCGACACTTACCACAACCATATCAACATCCATGAAATATTCTGAATCTTCAAGAGGAACCGGGCGTCGTCTTCCTGAACTATCGGGTTCGCCCAACTCCATCTTTTGTACTTTCATCCTGTTTACCCTGCCGTTATCATCAGCAAAATATTCTACGGGACTGTTCAGATTTAAAAACTCTATTCCCTCCTCTTTTGCATGCATTATTTCTTCAATCCTGGCCGGCATCTCATCAAATGATCTGCGGTATATGATCATTGCCCTCTTTGCTCCAAGTCGTTTTGCAGTTCTTACCGAATCCATTGCAGTATTGCCTCCTCCAATGACAGCTACACTTTTACCGTAAAGCACAGGTGTATCATAATCAGGTTTAGCGGCGCCCATTAAGTTGACCCTTGTAAGATATTCATTTGCGGAATATATGCCAACATGATTCTCTCCGGGAATATTCATAAAGCGGGGAAGTCCGGCACCACTGCCAATAAAGAAAGACACATAACCTTCTTTTTTAAGATCCTCTATCCAATTTGGGAAAATTTTTCTATGTAAAGGTTGAAGAAATCTAACGTATTTCCCTATCTCAAGATTTAACCAATTAATTTCACCAGATGTAGTATAGATACGTTTAAAATTT
>CAZFHF010000278.1:0-4662 GCA_964518655.1 uncultured Bacteroidales bacterium
TGCTGCCAGCCCTGCATTAATATTTGCTTCTGCGGTCTGGGCACCCATTTTCTTAGGAGTAAAAAGGTGTCTGCCTTCATATTTACCTGCTATCTCATCTTTACAGTCAGGCGTAATATCAGAAATAAATCTGAAATCATCCCTTTCTTCAAACATTCTTAATACGGACTTTTCACAAATGATCTCTTTTCTTGCAGGATTAACCAGGGTTGCTCCCTTAGGCATTAAAGATAAAAGGTCGTAGTTTATTGATTCTTTTGTCTCATTAGTAGCAGGAATAATAACAGCAACATACTGGCATTTCTTATACAGGCTTTTAACATCATCTTCATAAATTATCCCGTCATTTTCAATCACTTTTTTATCAATATAGGGATCGAAGGCATGTACTGTCATTCCAATGCCTTTGGCAATTTTTCCTAATAATTTACCGACATTTCCATATGCATGTAATCCAAGCGTTTTGCCTCTAAGCTCTGTTCCTGCCGAACCGTCGAATTTTTTCCTGTTTAGGAATATCATCATACCTATTGCGAGTTCGGCTACAGCATTTGCATTTTGTCCGGGTGTGTTCATTACCACAATATTTTTGGCTGATGCAGCCTGCAGATCAATATTATCAAAACCGGCACCGGCTCTCACAACAATCTTCAGATTTTTTCCGGCATCAATTACTTCTTTGTCAACAATATCACTTCTGACAATAAGAGCATCTGCATCTTCTACTGCTTTTATCATAGCACCCTTATCCGGATATTTTTCCAGTAACAGCATTTCAAATCCGGCATCATCCAGTATTTTTTTCATTCCGCTTATTGCAGCAGGCGCAAAAGGTTTTTCTGTGGCTATTAATACTTTAGTCATTATTACTTATTTTTTATATATAAATATTATTGTTTTGCTTCAAATTCTTTCATTGCATTGATCAACACAGCTACACTTTCCTTAGGTAATGCATTGTATAAAGAAGCACGGAATCCTCCGACAGATCTGTGTCCCTTTATTCCAACTATTCCTTTTGATGAAGCCAGTTCAAGGAAATCTCCTTCAAGGTCTTTATAATTTTCATCCATAATAAATGTTACATTCATTATTGACCTGTCTTCTTTATTAGCGACTGTCGGAACAAAAAGTTTATTCCTTTCAATTTCATCATAGAGAATGGCTGCTTTTTCCTTGTTGATTTTATTCATAGCTTCAATGCCCCCGATACTTTTCAACCATTCCAGTGTCTGCAGGCATGCAAACACCGCAAGGCAGGGAGGCGTGTTAAATAAAGAACCCTGTTCGATATGGGTATTGTAATTAAGCATAGATGGAATAGCTCTTTCCACTTTACCCAAAATATCTTCCCTGATTATTGTAAATGCAACTCCTGCAGGACCAAGATTTTTCTGTGCCCCTCCATAAATAATGGCATATTTTGATACATCAACAGGACGGCTTAAAATATCAGAAGAAGCATCAGCTACCAGAGGTACATTGACATTCAAATCTTCTTTTATTTCAGTGCCATATATAGTATTATTGGTGGTGATATGAAAATAATCAGCATCGGCGGGTACGCTGTATCCTTTTGGAATATAATTGTAATTTGCTTCTTTTGACGATGCAACAACTTCAACCTCACCAAATAATTTTGCTTCTTTGATGGCTTTTGATGACCATGAACCTGTATCCAGATAGGCTGCTTTTTTGCTTAACAGATTGTAAGGTATCATGCAGAATTGTAAGCTGGCTCCTCCATGTAAAAACAGAACCGAGTACCCGGCAGGAATATTAAGTAATTCTTTAAACATCGATTGTGCTTTCTCCATAATTTCTTTAAATTCTTTGCTCCTGTGTGAGATCTCCATCACTGACAATCCAGTTCCACTAAGATTTAAAACGCTTTCAGCAGTTTTTTTTACTGTGTATTCAGGAAGAATAGACGGCCCGGGGTTAAAATTATGTTTCTTCATAAATAATAAAATTTTTATTTGTTAAACAATTAACAACTGAAAAAGTGGCTTAAAATTAATAAAATAAATATAGTATAAGCAATTTTTAAAAAAAATATAATACAGACTTTTCAACAAAAAAAAGTTCAAAAAATAGCCGGCTAAAAATTAGCTATTGTCTTCAAGTTTTGAAAGCCTAATCAGGTAATAATTTTTTAAGGCTGGGATGATATCTGTTTGATCATTAGTGTGACAATATTCAATAACATCATCAAGATTATTTTTCTTTAATCTGTGTCTCTGTGCCACTTTATCAATGTAGTTCATAATATCCTTGCCTGCAATATTCCATAAATCGACTGAAGCAAGTGTAGAATCACAGATAGTATAGTAGTTTTTGTTCATTAAGATTTTTGAAGCTAATGCACCGGCAAACAGCGTATCTTCAAGATTGAATTTTGTTTTCCATCCTGCACACAGAATAAGAAGATCTCTGTCGGTTTTAATTATATAGTCTGCCAGAGAGCTAATATTCAGATATGCTCCTATAAGCACCCGATAGCTGGCACTTGCCATCATTATTGAGTTTGTTCCGTTTGTTGTACTATAGACTATTTCTTTACCTTCAACACAATCCCTGGTAAAATTATAGGGTGAGTTCCCGAAATCAGCGAAATCCCTGACAATGCCATCACGCTCTGCAGCTACCATAAATCCTTTATTCTTATATTCTTTTGCTTCTTCCAGTGTGGCAACCGGTATAATCTTTTCTGCTCCGTTCATAAATGCTGTAATTATAGCCGAGGTAGCCCTGAGTATATCAACAATGACAACAACAGCTTCTTTATTTTCAAATGCAGAGTAAGTTGCAGGTGAGAAGCATACCTCTATTTTATTTTTCTGTTTCATGGATAATCAATGTTGTGTCTTATAGAAAGGCATATTAACTGTTGTTGCCTGTATTGATTTGTTTCGGATAATTATATTAATTGCCTGTCCGGGTTTTGCATATTCAGTTTTCACATATCCCATACCGATGGCTTTTTTAAGCGATGGTGACATAGTGCCTGATGTTACGTTGCCTAAACTATTTCCATCCTTATCAGTAATAATATAGTTATGGCGTGGAATACCTCTATCGTTCAATTCAAAGCCAACTAATTTCTTATTAACACCATTAATTTTCTGTGAATATAACCTATCCCTGTCAATAAAATTATTGTTTTCCGTAAATTTTGTGATCCATCCTAATCCTGCTTCAATAGGGGAGGTATTATCATCAATATCATTTCCATAAAGGCAGTAACCCATTTCCAGTCTTAGTGTATCCCTGGCTGCCAGTCCAACAGGTAAAATATTATATTCCATCCCGGAATTGAATATAGCGTTCCAGAGAGGTATTCCATATTCATTATGGAAATACAATTCAAAACCACCTGAACCAGTATAACCTGTTTTGGAAACAATAACATCTTTGGCATCGCCCATTTTACCTTTAACAAATGAAAAATCATTAATCTCCGACAAATTTATATCAGTTATTTTTTGTAGTACTTTAATCGCATTTGGTCCCTGGACAGCAAGTTGTGATATTTTATCAGAACTGTTTTCAAGCTCTGCTCCAACACTATTATTCTTATTTATCCAGTCCCAGTCTTTTTGAATATTTGATGCGTTCACAACAAGCAAATACTTATCTTCTTCATATTTGTACAATATAAGATCATCCACAATACCTCCGTTTCCATTTGGAAAGCATGAATACTGTGCTTTACCGGGTATTAATCCGGAAATGTCATTTGTTGTTATCATCTGAACCAGGTCAAAGGCATGCTTTCCCTTTACCCATATTTCGCCCATATGTGAAACATCGAATATTCCTGCCGAATCACGTACGGCACAATGTTCATTAATTATTCCTGAATATTCAACAGGCATTTCAAATCCAACAAACTCAATCATTCTTGCACCTAGGTCTTTGTGAATTTTGTTAAATAAAGTAGTTTTCATGTTATAATAAATATACAGGTCTGTATATACAAAAATATGCAGAAAAGATTATTGAATATATGACAAATGTTACTTACTTAATACCTTGAATTCCACTCTTCTGTTCTGAGCCCTTCCTTCTTCTGTAGTATTTGGAGCAACAGGCTGACTGAAAGCATATCCTTTATATTCAAGCCTGTTTTGGGCAATACCTTTCTTAACAAGGTAATTAACAACTGCTTTTGCTCTTTCCTCAGAAAGTTTGGTATTATATTTAAGTGTCCCAACATTGTCAGTATGTCCTGATATCTCAATTCGCAATGTTTCATTGTTTTCAAGGAGCTTGATCACATTGTTTAGCTCAGCATATGATTCACTTTTAAGAGTAGATTTACCGAACTCAAAGAAGATGTTTTTCAGTATCACTTTAGCTCCTACTTCAACTCTTTCGAGTTTGAAATTCCTGATTATTATCTCATCACTGGATTCTTTTGACAAGTCTATTGCATCAAGGTAGAGAAGGTAATCCTTGGCTACTATTTCAACTCCATATGATTTTGGAGATGGTACATTTGCCCTGTAATTTCCTGACACGTCGGAGATAGCTGTAGCAACAACCTTACTTAGATCAACATCTATTAATTCAAGTTTGTCAATTACAGTTTTATGTTTTTTAGTATGAGTTATCTTTTGTTTTATTTTCAGTTTTTTTTATATTTTATGCATTTTCTTT
>CAZFHF010000279.1:0-4645 GCA_964518655.1 uncultured Bacteroidales bacterium
TTTTGTTACACAATATTCAAGTAATTTTTTTTCTATTAGTTTTACTTTAGGAACCAAAACCTTATTCTCAATCATAGCATGGTTTTCCGAATCAGATTCCAGGCGAAATAATTCAGTAAGCAGTTTCTGGCAAAGTTCTTTACATAATACAGGAGGCAAAAATTTTATTATAAGGTTTTTCAAATCGCTAAGTTTTATTTCGATATTATCATGATTGTGCTCATATTTTTCAATCGGTTCATTCCGGATTTTATACAGTAATTCATCCGGTACTTTTTTATTTTCCAGGGCATCTTCCAATGCCAGAACATATGGAAAAACCACGTTGTCTTCATTTAAAAGATGCTCTTTAAGTTCTTTCCGGTAACCTTTAAAAAAACTATTAAGATGCTTTATATTATTACTATGCTTTTTTGATACTTTTCTTTCCATTTCATCAATATAGCCCTGTATTTCGGGAACCTTGCTGTTCAGATAATGCGCGTGGGTATTGAAAAGATAATTTATAATCAATCGCACATTAAAATTTTGTAATTGCTTCTTAGGAAAATACTCATGATTATGATACGAGTTAATTATTTCAAGAAAAAACCAGACATTAATATCATTGTCGCTGCATACTTCTGCTACTGTTTTATTGCCAAAACCATACTCAATGCCAAAACGCCCGATTATAGGAATAAGTCTGTAATCCAGATGTATTACATCGGCCATTTTTGTTTTTGTGGTAAATGGCAAATTCTTGCTCATTAAATAAGGTTTAAATTCCATATTAAAAGGGTATTAATAGCCTGTAAGCGGCCTGATTAGTTAATTAATATGACGGGTGGTGCCCTTGGGACGGAAGTGTTTGATGTACCGGAGACATAAACTGTTCCTAAAAAACCATAAAATATATCATTATATACTAAATTGCATAATAAAGCACTACTGACTTCTTCATGGTAAAACGTTTGAAATTGTGTTAAAATAACATATTCAAGGCGTGAATGATGGTGTTTTTCTCCTGAATTATTGTGATTATTTTTATGGTATGGATGGGCATGGAATATCACTGTACCATCGCTCAAAGTATGTGAATGCAGAAAAAAAAAGTTATTCATGAGAATAAGTGAAAAAATTATGAATAACAGCAGGGATATAGTTTTATTGTATTTATTTCTGAATTTATATTTCATATTTCAAAAATACATTTAAAAAGAGAACAAGGGGTCATAATAAATTATGATTTTTTAATTTGTTCGATTTTATAATTATGAGTTATAGTAAAGTCGGAGTGGAGGTCAGGAAGAGGTAGATTAAAAACAGATATGCGCCTATTTCTTTTTCAGTTTTTTATTTTCCTTTTCAAGTTTTTCAATCCGGACAAGGTATTCTTTTTCTTTTTCTTTAAACTCAGCGGATAAAGTAATCAATTCATCAGCTTTTCTATCAGCTTCTTCCTGTTTAGCCTGCATTTCTTCAAGATTTTGTCTCAATTCCTCCTGCTGTGCGGTCATTTCTTCTGCCTGTTCCTTTTGTTTATCCAGCAGCTTTTTTGTCTTTTCGTTTGCTTTCAGCGAGGTTAATATTGCCGTCATTGTTTCACCGGCTTTCTCAATAAACGCAATTTTATAGTTTTCAACTTCCTCAAATGAAATAAACTCAAAAACTCCTATAGCAATTTCATCCAATTGTATTGGCATTATTACCATGTGTTTTAAAGGTGTTTTCCCTAAACCGGAAGAGAGATAGGCATAACCTTCCGGCAAATCGGTTAATTTAATCATCTTTCTTTCTGTAAAGCAGGCTCCAATCTGACTCTCTTGTATTTTAAATCTTTTTCCTGCCAGCCTGTCTTTATTTGGAGCATATGCATGCATAAGTTCAAGATATACATCATCTTCATTCTCGTCATTCAAAATATATATTGCCCCCTGCTGTACTTCAATATATTCAACAAGTTCAGTGATTATACTTCGGGTAAATTTTTGAAAATCATCTTTGTTCTTGCTCATCACATCGCTTATTCTAGCCATTCCCACATTGTACCAGTTCTGCTCTTTCTCACTTTCAATCTTTTCTTCCAAGGCTTTCGTTTTTGAAAGAACCTCATTTTTCTGTTTCTCTACTTCTGCTAATCCGGCACGGACTTTTTCTTCCAGTATTTTCTTGTCTCGAATAACTTTCTTTTGCCTTTCACGTACGTACCTTATAATGAGCCAGGCAATGATGAGCAGGCTTAGAATAATAAAAGACTTTCTCTTCCAGAAGGGAGGAGTTACCTTCAATTTGATTGATAATCCTTCTTCATTCCATAGCCCATCACTGTTCGAACCAATAACCCTGAATACATATTTTCCCCCGCTTAAGTTGCTGTAAGATGCATATCTTTTGTCGGCTGATATTACAGTCCAGTCTTTATCAAATCCTTCCAGCATATATTTGTACTGATTTTTACCCGGATTGCTATAATCCAGAGCTGAGAATTCGAATCCAATGACATTTTGCTTGTAAGAAATCTTCATTTCAGTTACCTCTGAAATATTCTGATAGACTTTTTTACCTCTTTTCTTGACTTTAATCTTGTCTACTGATTTATTGAAAATCTGAAAATCAGTAAGCACTATACCTGGTATATTCGGATTCTCAATGATTTCCTCAGGCCTGAATACATTGAATCCATCTTTACCGCCAAAATAAAAATCTCCGGTACTTGATTTTAATGAAGCAGTGTAGTTGAATTCATTTCCCTGCAAGCCATCTGTTTTATCATAATTTCTGAAAGTTTTTAACTCCGGATTGAATTTTGAAATACCACGGTTGCTGCTGATCCATAGATTGCCTTCATCATCCTCTAAAATGCAATTTATAACATTATTAGGTAAACCATCTTCTATAGTCAATACTTCAAATGTTATTGTACTGTCACGATGCATTAAATTCAGTCCATTGCTCGTGCCGATCCACATTCTACCCTTGCTGTCCTCAAATATCTCTCTGATATCATCATTGCTGATACTCCCTTCTCTTTCGGCATCATAAAAAAACCTTGTGAAATTATCTTCCTCTCTGTTATATAAATGCAGACCGCCTCCCTCGGTACCTACCCACATATTCCGATCAGAATCTTCATAAATGACCTTTACATTAGGACTGTTAAGCGTAGTCGGATCGGCTGTAACAGAAGGGTAATTTTTGAATGTCTCAGTTACTTTATCAAACCTGTCCAGACCCACAGCCAATAAACCAATCCAATATACCTTATAACTATCCTGGAACACATACCATGGATGAATACCACTAATGCTATTTTCTATAGAATCATTTGGCAGATACTGTTTGAATGATTTGGTCTCCGGGTTAAAGATTGTTAAACCACGTGAATAACTTCCCAGGAAAAGATCGCCTTCACTGTCCTGCATCATATGAATTATAACATCTGCCTGAAGCCAGTCCGGATTGTCAGGATTTGCACGATACCTTGTAAAAGTATTTCTGTCAATATTGAATTTGTTTAATCCGCCTCCATCAGTACCAATCCATATGTCTCCATCCTGATCTTCAATGATTGACGTTACATTTTTATAGCTTAGGCTATTTGTGTCACCGGCAACAGGAGTATAATTTTTAAATTTATATCTGTACCTGCCGTGGTAATTTACACCCCCTGCGTAAGTTCCGACCCATAGTGTCTCACTTCTATCGATATAGATTCTATATACAGCATTGGTACTTAATGATTTAGGATTTCCCGCCTCATAGGCAATATGTTCCATGGCCCCGTTGCTTCTGTTCATAATATTTATTCCACCTCCGTCAATTCCTATTAACAAGTTACCTTCCCAATCATCGCAAAATGCCATAACGGTATTTCCGGTAATATGCAGTATCGGATCTTCCTTCCTGTAGTTGACATATTCATGGGACACAGGATCGAAACTATATGCTCCCTGGCTGGTTGTACCAATCCAGAACCTGTTGTTTTTATCTCTATACATCGATCTTATTCCGTCATCATTGGGGGCAACCCTATGTTCAAAAATAATATGCTCAAAGCTGTTTGCATCCTCTTCCAGCTTACATAGTGTGCCATTTCCTGCACCTATCCAGCAAACCCCGGAAGTATCAAAAAGAATTCCATGAAGTTGAACAGCCGGGAGGGCGGTTAGATCATCAGCATCAGGTAAATATGACTTAATAAGGTTTAATTCAGTATCAAAAACAAAGAGGCCAAAATTTTCATCTAAAATCCAGATATTGTTGTCAGGGCCCTTCTTCAGGTCAGATATTGATGCGAGTGTAATAGCATTACTATCGGCACCCAATTGCTGAATTCTTCTGAACGTGCCTGATGCCGGATAGTATACACTAACTCCGCCTCCTACTGTTCCGATCCAGAGTTTACCTTCGGAATCTTCATCTATTACTGAAATATGTTCATGAGATAAGGACAAAGAGTCATCTCTTATATGATTGAATGTTTTTATTTTATATCCGTCAAACCGATTCAATCCACTATAAGTACCAAACCACATAAATCCCTTACTATCCTGTAAAATACATGTTATATTACCCTGTGAAAGTCCATTTTCAGGAGTTAAATGATTAAATTTGTTCTCAATAGAGAAGAGGCAGAGTGGAAAAAACAATGCGATTAGAAATA
>CAZFHF010000280.1:0-4642 GCA_964518655.1 uncultured Bacteroidales bacterium
CGATATAGATTAATATTCTTCGGAATACCTTAATAATTCTGTGTATAATACTGATGTTAATGCTGAATTCTCTGGTGGCAACAAAGATGCAAGATTTTATTCCAATATCGGATTGATAAATAATTCCACTTTACTAAATATTGGTGAAGGTATAAATGAGCGTGATGACAGGTTCAACGTCAGGGGTAATGTTGATCTTAATCTGAATGATTATATATCCAGCTCTATCGACGTGTCGGCAGTATTAGTCAATAGCCGCCGGGGATTGGCCAATTACTGGAATAACGCTGCAACCCTTATACCTAACAAATATTCGCCATTGCTGCCTGTAAATATGATAGCCCGGGATTCGACCGATGTGCTTCTTCTGGCAGAAAACAGCAAAAATATCATTGACGGGCAGTACATATTGGGCGGCTCACAGGAGTACATGACAAATCCGATTGCTGATTTATATGTTGGAGGATACAACAGGTATATCAGCCGCGTGCTGCAAGTGACCAACAGGATAGATATAGACCTTGACAGGCTGGTGAAAGGTTTGTCATTTCATACAAAATTTAATGCAGATTACTATAATTCTTACAACCAATCAATTAATAATGAATATTCTGTGTATACTCCCACCTGGGATACAGTTCCGGGTTCTGATATAATTACAGGACTTGAAAGATTTGGTAACGATGCACGTCCGGGAATCCAAAATATAGATGGTACGGCACAAACCCGAAACTTAGGTTTTTCCATGCAGTTAAATTACATTAAAACATTGAACGATGTTCATAATATTTCGGCATTATTGCTTGGTTCAGCTACATCAATTACGAGGAATGGAATATTTCAGGCTTCAACAAACACAAACATGGGCTTGCAGATTGGGTATAATTACAGCCATAAATACTGGATCGACTTTAGCGGGGTTTTAATAAATTCGACAAAATTGCCGGAAGACAATAGAGTGGCTTTATCACCTACTATTGGACTGGGTTGGCTGATCAGTTCCGAGGATTTCCTTGCCGGATCAACTGCAGTGGACCACCTGAAACTTTCTGCATCGGCTGGTATAGTAAACACTGACCTGGATATGGTCAATTATTATTTATATGAGAGCATATATACATCACAGGCATATTTCTCATGGCATGATAATGATTATAGTAACCAGGCGACTACATCTGTGTGGGGTGCTAATCCGGACCTTTCGTTCATCAAAAGAAAAGAGTTCAATGCGGGTATCGAAGGTGCTTTCTTTAAAAAATTACTCTGGCTTGAAACGACTTTTTTCCTGACCAGAATGGACGGCCTCCCCACGCAAAGATTTACACAATATCCAAATTACTTAAGTGATTTTGTCCCTTATACCAATTATAACAGCTATCAAGTCACTGGCATTGATTTTATGCTGAATATTGACAAATATATCGGTGAAGTGGAATTTAACCTGGGAATAAATGCAATATATACCAATTCAGAAATCATTCAACGGGATGAACTGTATAGCGATTCTTATCAGAACAGGGTTGGCAAGCCAGTATATGCTATATTCGGGCTTGTCAGCGACGGCTTTTTTATGGATGAAACCGATATTGCCGGCCATGATAAACAGGCATTCGGTGAAGTAAGGCCTGGCGATATCAAATACGTCGATCAAAATGGAGATGGTATAATTGATGAGAGGGATGAAGTAGAGATTGGAAATTGGATAGCTCCTTTTTATTATGGCCTGAATTTCTCGGCAACATACAGAAATATTACCATTTTTATGCTCGGTACGGGTTCCTATGGAGGAAACGGCATGAAGAGCGGCGACTATTACTGGGTTGACGGGGACAATAAATATTCAGAAGTTGTACTTGACAGATGGACTGAGGAAACAAAAAATACTGCTACGTATCCCCGGTTAAGTTCCCAGCAGAGTAACAACAATTTCCGTTATTCTGATTTCTGGATGTATAAAACCGACATGCTTAACTTAAGTAAAGTACAGGTTACGTTCGATCTGCCGGCAAATACCCTGGGAAAAACTTTTATCAGGGAACTTGGTGTATATGTAATAGGATCAAACCTGTTGACTATCTCCAGGAATAAAGATATAATGGATTTGAATATTGCAAGCTCTCCCCAGTTCAGGTATTTCAGTATCGGAATAAGGGCCGGTTTTTAAAAATATAATGTCAAAATATAAAATATACAGACATGAATAGATATTTAATAATACTTATAACTGCTGCGATGGTATTTTCCGGGTGTGAAGACCTTCTTGAACCGGCTGATGATAACCATCGAACTCCTGAAGATATTTATGATGATCCTGTTTTTGCAGAGGGTGTGCTTATGAACGCTTACTCGCGGCTCCCGACAAATAGTTACTCATTTAATGATGTAGCTACCGATGATGCGGTTACTAACGATAAATTCAGCGGTTACCTCAACATGGCAACAGGCCAGTGGTCCTCAATATACAACCCGGTGGATCAATGGGATAACTCATACACAGCTATAATGTACCTGAACAGGCTCCTTGCTGAAACCGATAGTATAAACTGGTCGGCCAGGAACGATACTGCCCGGATATTGTTTAATTACCGGCACAAGGGCGAAGCTTATGCTCTTAGAGCGCTGTTTATGCTCAACCTTATCCAGGCTCATGGTGGTTATAGCCCGGGTGGTGAATTGCTCGGTGTGCCGATAATCACAGAAGTGATTGAGATAGAGTCTGATTTCTCCATGCCGCGAAATACCTTTGAAGAGTGTATGCAACAAATCTATAACGATCTAATTGAAGCCGAAAAATACCTGCCTTTAGACTATGGTGATGTAGAAGATGATTCGGATTTACCTGACAATTACAAAGGCTTTTCAGTGGAAGAATACAGCAGGGTTTTTGGTGATATCACAAGGCAACGGATTTCGGGTCGTATAGTTAAAGCTATAAGGGCAAAAGCTGCACTCCTTGCAGCAAGTCCTGCTTTTAGTGAAGGGACCACTACTACATGGGAAGATGTGGCAAATTATGCTGCAACAATTATTGATCTGAACGGAGGTGTATCCAAATTAGATCGAAATGGCGGGTTATTTTATCTGGGTTCCAATGTTGATCCGCTGAATCTGGCTCGTCGTGACCAGGCTGAAATGCTATGGAGGGGCAGTATAAGTACATCTTACAATTTAGAGCAAAATAACTTTCCGCCTTCGCTCTACGGTAACGGCAGGATTAATCCTTCGCAAAACCTGGTAGATGCATTTCCTATGGCAAACGGCTACCCCATAACAGATGCAGTTAACAGTGGTTATGACCCAGCGGACCCGTACGCCAACCGCGATCCAAGGTTAAATAACTATATTGTTGTGAATGGAAGTACAATGCAGGAAACCAGTACTTTGCCGGGTACTACCATAATGACGAGTACAAATAGTGGCGATGATGCTGTTGATTTTCTCAAAACATCGACAAGAACAGGATATTATCTGCGTAAATTACTGAGAGAAGACGTTAACCTTAATCCTTCTGCAATGCAAAGTCAAAAGCACTATCCTGTCCATATCAGATATACAGAAATATATTTGATATATGCAGAGGCCGCCAATGAGGCATGGGGCCCCGACGGAGCAGATACTAACGCTTACTCAGCACGTGATATTGTTGCTGCCATACGTACCAGGGCAGGAATTACACAACCCGACAATTATTTGGCATCAATTAGCAGTAAGGAAGATATGAGAGAATTGATACAAAACGAAAGGCGATTGGAACTGTGTTTCGAAGGTTTCCGTTTCTGGGATTTACGAAGATGGAACAAAAATATTACGGAACCAGCCTATGGTGTCAGAATTACAAACGATAATTATACGGTGGCACCGGTAGAAAACAGATTATATGAAGATTTTATGTACTATGGCCCGCTTCCGTATAATGAAGTGTTAAAAGCCGGTTTAATACAAAACAACGGGTGGTAATAGCTATTTCAAACTATTAAAACATTAAAGAGATGAAAAATATAGTATTTATATCATTGATTGTATTCTCTATCTTTTGTGCTTGCGAAAATCAGGATTGGGAATTTCTGGATTATGATTATTCTACCGTATATTTTGCATATCAATCACCAGTGAGGACAATTGTGCTTGGGAAAGACTATGTTTTTGACAACTCCCTTGACAATGAACATAAATGTCTTATAATGGCCACAATGGGTGGTGTATATGAAAATAAAAAGGACATTACGATAGATGTAGTTATTGATAATTCGCTGTGTGAGAATCTCAAATTCGAGAGAGCTGCAGGAGATGATGTAATTGCAATGCCTTCAAGCTACTATACTCTTCCCGAAAATATGCAGATAGTGATTCCTTCAGGTAAATTGATGGGAGGGATAGAAGTGCAGTTGACGGATGCTTTTTTTGAAGATACCCTTTCTATTAAAAATGCTTATGTTATACCCTTAGTAATAACATCAGCAACAAATGCTGATTCGATACTTAGGGGCGAAACAGCAACAGACACTGCTGACCGACGTATTGCTGAAGAGTGGAGCATTGTCCCAAAAGATTATGTTCTTTACGCCATAAAGTATATAAATCCCTGGCACGCTTCTTACCTGCGCAGGGGTATTGACATTGCAACAGGTAATGATGGAAATAC